>NZ_JHVI01000001.1 GCF_000620065.1 Meiothermus cerbereus DSM 11376
TCAGGCGAACTTTAGGCTGGACGGTGCAGGTCATGCAGCGACCCGATGCCAACTTTCGCGGTATCTGGTGGCCCGATGAAAAACCCATCCCTGATGACTTAGCCGAGGAGCTACTCAAGAAGACCCGAGGGCATCGTGGCTTTGTGGTCATCCCCAGGAGGTGGGTAGTGGAGCGCACCTTTGCCTGGCTAAGTTTCAATCGTAGGCTCAATCGGGACTACGAGTTCCTGCCCGAAACCTCAGAAACCTTTATCTACACGGCGATGATCCGACTTATGGTCAGAAGATTGGCTTCCTAGACGGTTTTAAGACAGTCTCTTAGTTGCGCCTCACCCAAACGCGCTACCGCAAGAGATGCCTTTGATTTTTTCTGGGGCCCCCACCTGAAGCTGCGCCAAGAGCTGCCCCTGCATCCGGTTGGTTTTAACCTGCCCTAAACAGAAAGCTTCGGGTGGGGTTCATATTACCGCGGCACCCCCTGAATCGCCCCCGCGCGCAAGCGTTGCAAAAACCTCACCTCCGGCAAACGCCCAGCCAGATACTCGCTCAGGTCGGGGGCTGCTTTGCCGGTTTGAATCATGCGGAAGAGCACCCAAAGCTGCTCCAGGCGAATCTTGCCTTCGCGCCGGAGCTTCCCTATTTTTTGCAGGCGCGCATCCACCGGCCCCAGGGGCGGAACGCCAGGAATGGCCCCCGCCTGTACCAGGCTCACAAACTGACCGCTGGTCAGGTTACCCGAGAGGTACAGCAGCAAATCCTCGGGCTGAACCCTGCCCTCCACCCGCTCTACCAGTGCATCGAACTGCTCGCCAGAGATGTGGCCGGCCAGTTTGAGGCCTGCCAGTCGGCTTTTGGCTACTGCAAGGGGGTTGAGTGCCAGGGTGTAATCGTCGGGGCCGTAGAGCTGGGGGGTTTGCGGCGTGCCCTTGCGCTGGCTGAAGGCCTCGACCTGCACGGCTGCATAGCGATACGCCTCGCCAATGGTTACGTAGCCGTCTCCATTTGCATCGGCCTTACCCGAAATGGCCTCGAGCAAATAAGCGGTAAAGATACCGCCACCCACCTCGGCATCTTCCCAGCTGGGCTGGGTGTCGGCGGAAGAGGCCAGCAGCACATTGGCCCCGTTCAGGTCTGGTTTTTGCGGCTTGGGAAAACTTTTGCGACCCGGCATGGCGAAGCTGCGCGAGCCAGCAAGGGATTGTCCGCTAAAGCACGCATCCACAATCAGGATCAGGCGGCCTTTACCCTGGCTGGCCTTCCGCACAAGCTCCTGCAGCCAATCCAGGGGTAGCCAGGTTTCCTCGTCGTTGATTTTGGCGTCGCTGGGCATCAGGGCGGCCTGCCCCAGCCGGCTCGGCATCCCGTGGCCGGAGTAGTAGACGATGAGCGTATCGCTTATCCCCATGCGGCGGGCCAGGCCTCGGAGCTCGGCCTCGATAGCAGTCTTGCTGGCCTCGGTGTCCAGCAGTACCCGTACCTTGCTGAGCTGCCCCTTGTTGGGGTCTCGCAGGGCCTGGGCCATTTTGCGAGCGTCACTCTCGGCATAGCTAAGGGGAGGCAGGCTGGGGGTATCGGGGTAGGGCCGGTAGTTGTTAATTCCGATGACCAGGGCGTAGGTTTCTGGTTTGGGCATAGGCTGGGCGACACCCAGAGCCAGCATCCCCAGCCCTACCAGCCAGGTTACAAACAGGCTCGAGTTATGCGGCATAAGCGCAACCCTCCAAATATGGGCCTTCACCCCTCATTCCTTCGGGTTAGAGAGAGATGAAAGCAAGCTAAGCAATGCGCGAGACGGTGTTAATCCAGCGAAAAGGGCGGATTTGTAGTATATCATGGTACAAACCCTTTCTTCACTGGCTTTTTGCTGTCCCAAAGGGCACTACTCTTAGTGCATGGCTTTTGTTTTCATACTAGATGTTGCGTAATTGGGCTGTTTCCGTATGAACCATTCGGGGCCTGGCATCCCAGCAGGAGCAGGCAGGGACAATGTGGATAAACCAATACCCACCCCCCCACCACGCCGCACCATGTCGCCATACGTTGGCAAAGCCCTCTGGCGCACCGGCCTGGTGGTGCTGGTGATGCTGATTTCTTCTTACATTCTGAACAATAACCTGTTGGGGCCCTTTAGCGCGTTTATAAAGGGGCCGCAGGGGGCCTCGCTCGACCGGCTGGCGCGGGTGGTGCACCGCTGGGGCTCGCCAGTTCCGGTACGGGATTTTCCACTGGTGGTTCTGCTGGAGCTCGAGCAGCAAAGCATTACCCAGCTTAGCCCCGGCAGCAATGTCTTCCACCGGGGCCAACTGGCCCGCATCACCCGAAAAATTCTGGGCTACCAGCCCAAGGGCATCTTCCTCGACTTTGACCTGCGCTACCCCAGCAACGAAGGAGGGGTACGCTCGGCAGGCGACCAACAGCTCCTGGCGCTATTCAGGGAGGTGCGAACACCCCTACTGCTGCCCGACCCGGTGGCGCTGGGCCAACCCCTGAGCCGTCTAAACCCCTTCCTGCACACGGTGCAGGCCCAGGTTTTCTACGATAGCGACGGGCAAACCCGCAAAATCCCCCGCCCCCGTCCGGGCCAGCCGCTCGCGGCCTCGCTGGGCCTGTACTGCCTGGGCCTGGGCATAGATCTGCGCGACGGCCATCGCTGTCAGCAGTCGGTGGCGCCGGGAAACCCCCGCTCGGATGGCAAACGCATCGTCTACCGCGAGATTCGGCGCTTTGCGGCCAACGCCACTGGAAGCCAGCTCTGGCCCAACCTGGTGGTGATAAGCGGGCTGGATTTCCTTAACGACGGGCTGGTGCAGTCCGAGGCAACCCAGGGGGCTTTGTTCCTGGTGGGGCGCACCTACCCCCAGGCCGACGACGTACACTTCACGGCAATGGGGCCGGTGCAGGGTATAGACATTCACGCCAATGCCCTCCTGACCCTGGCTACCTACCGCAGTTTTTCCGAAACCCTGGGCTGGGGGCCGGTGCTGTTGGTGGTGCCGCTGGTGGTGTTTGTGGCCCTGTGGCTCACCTACAGCATCACCGATGGCTGGCTTCGGGCCAGCCGCTTCCAGGGCTTTGTGCAGGCCCTCATCGAAACCGCTGTGGCGGCCTGGTTCTTGTTTTTTGCCGGGGTGCTGATCTTGCAGTACACCGGCCACTTTCTGGATTACCTGTATCCCATTGTGGCTTTTCAGATGGGGGCCTTGCTCCTCAAGCTATTTGCCGGAGGGAAAAAAGATGAAAACAAAGCCAGCGATAAAGGCCAGGAAGTGGCCGACAAGCTCAAGGAGGTTGTCCAGGGTACCGGCGATGGTTAGATTCCTGCTTGCCCTAGTAGGTTTGGGCGCAGTGGGTCTGGCCGAACCGGCCCGCTTAGAACTCAGCGGCAAGGCCCGCCTCGAGCGCCCCGACCAGACGGTACAGACCTATACCCGCAGCAGTGGCCCAGCGCTGGTGCTCAACCTCGAGGTCGGCGACCGTCTGTGCGTCACCCAAGGCAAGGGCCGCCTCCAGTATGGGGTGCGGGCTTTTACCCTGGAAGCCAGGGGAGCTGCATGCTTCGAGGTAGCCCGGCCCCGGTCGCTCTGGCAGAGCCTGGTGGCCAGTTGCCAGGACCTTGGGGTCTGCAAAAAGCAGGCCGAAGCCGCCTTCGTCAAGGAGGCCAGAAGCCGGGGCCTGGAGGAAAACATCCCGGTGCTGTACCTGCCCACCGACTACCGGCTGGAAACGCTGTATCTGGTTGTGGCCGCCGGACAAACCCTGCGCCTACTCGAAAACCAGAAGGAACTCGCCCGAATTGACGCCAGCAGCGAGGAGTTTGCAATTCCCAGTATCGTGCTGCGCAAAGCCACACACCTCGAGGTCAGCAGTCGCTCGGGGGTGGTGGTGTACCGGGCCCCCGTGCGCTGGGTACACCTTTTTGCCCAGGTGGAAGCCGAAACACCCCGCGAGGCCGCGCTGGCCCTCTGGCTTACCAGCCATATCGGCTATGCCCCCGCTGCCTACAGTTACCTACTGGCTGCGGGCGAGAGCGAGCTGGCCCGTATCCTGGCAGCCCAGATTCGCCAGGAGTTCCGGGGAAGTTACCGCTAAACCCTTTTGAAGGCGGTTCCAGGGCAGCCCCAGGAGGCCTTGCGGCCGGCAAAAACCCCCTGCAAACCCCCTAGCGTTTCTGATACCATACTCGGCATGGAGCTTGTGTTCAATCTGCTGCTGATTGCAGGCGGTATCGTTCTTTTGTACTTTGGGGGCGAGGCCCTGGTAAAAAACGCAGTGGTGTTGGCCCGCACCTGGGGCATCAGCAGCATGGTGGTGGGCCTGACGGTGGTGGCCTATGGCACCAGCAGCCCCGAGCTGGCCGCCAGCCTGGCCGCCGCACTTACGGGTAGCCCGGACGTTGCCATCGGGAATGTGGTGGGTTCCAACATCCTGAACATCCTGCTCATCCTGGGGGTCACGGCCCTGCTAGCACCCATCCGGGCCCAGGCCCAGTTCATCAAGCGCGAGGTGCCCATCATGATTGGCGCATCATTGTTGCTGTTCGTGTTTATGTACACGGGTGAGCAGGTGGGCCGTTGGGAAGGGCTGGCATCGGTGGTGCTGCTGGGTCTGTACATCTGGTTTTTGTACCGCAGCAGCGCAGACGAGAACCCTGAGGTGCTTGATGAGTTCGACCAGGAGTATGGCCAACCCGTCCAAACAGGCTGGCGAACCTACGCGGGGTTAGTGCTGGGACTGGTGCTGCTGGGGGTAGGGGCCCGCCTCCTGACTATTGGGGCGGTGGAGCTGGCCCGGGCCTTCGGGGTTCCTGAGCTGGTGATCGGCCTGACCATCGTGGCGCTGGGCACCAGCCTACCAGAGGTGGCCGCCTCCATCACTGCGGCCCTGCGGCGCGAGCCGGACATCGCCCTGGGCAACATCGTGGGCTCAAACGTGTTTAACATCCTGGGCATTCTGGGCCTTACCGCCCTGGTACAGCCCGTGGGCCTGCCCTGGGAGAGCATCCAGCGCGATATGTGGACGATGCTGGCAGCCAGCGTGCTGCTATGGCCGTTTCTGGCTACCGGATACCGGCTGGGGCGCCGGGAGGGCGGCGTTTTTCTAGGGCTGTATGTGGCCTATGTGGCTTTTCTCATCAACAGCGCCTCTCAACACGGCGCGGGTTGATGCGCCTGGGCCAGCATGACGATGGCCCGCTCCAAAGCCAGGCGCATGTCCTTGCCGGTTTTAGCGGCTTCCTCGGCCTCTATCAGGATTTCCAGGGCTCGCGTAATGGCCTCGCCGGACATTCTCTTGGCCAGCAGCAGGGTTTGTTTGGCCGCGTAGGGGTGCATGCTCAGGGCGCTGGCGGCCATCCCCTCCCCCATCATGGGATCGTCTTGTAGCAAGGCCCAGGCTTTGGCGACCCGCACATACTGCCAGGAAAGCGCGCCCAGTATGCGCAAGGGGTCTTCGCCCCGCTCCAGGAGATCGCGGGCGTACTTGAAGGCCTGGGTGGGTTTGCCCTCGGTGGTCGAACGCACCAGGTCAAAACCAGAGATGGGGGTATCCAACGCTGCCAGCGCTTGCACTTTCTCGAGGGTAATGGGGGGTGATACAAGACACAGCTTCCTGAGTTCCTGGTCGAGGGCTTCCAACCCCATAGCGGGGTTCTCGGCGCTGCCTTTCCCCCCCACCAGACCCGCCAGGTACGAAGCAATGGCCCCCGGTAGCTTCAGGTCGTAGTAGCGGGCCCGGTTCACCACCCAGTTGGTCATTTCCTTGGGGCCCGGGGTGGGGTGGTCACGCCGGGTGGCCTTTTCGGCGTACCACTTGCTGCGAGCCGCCGTAGGCCGGGGGTCGAGCAGCAGCACCACCGCATCGGGCGGCACGCTCTCCAGCACTTCCTTGAGGGGCTTCCATTCGGCCTCGGTAAGGTCGCGCAGATCCACCAGAGCCCCGCCAGGGCCAAACAGCCCGCCGCTGGCCTCCTGAGCTATCAGGGCTGGCTCAGGGGGCATCAGGCGTGGGGGTAGGCCCTGCAAACCTGCCTCTTGCAGCAGGGCTTCCCTGGCCAGAAAGCTGTCTCCGGTAAAGACCTGAATCATCTACCAGGGCAGAATACCAGAACCACTCCTGGCAATAAAATACGCTGCACGACCTGCAGCGTATTGGTGCGAACCGCGACGGTAGCGTACTCTGCGCCATCATACGCAGATGAGGGTATACGCTGGATGCGTCGAACGCTACTTGGTACAGTCCAGCTTGAAGCGTAAGCTGGGCGCGGGGGTAGAGTAGCTAACCCCCAGGTCGCGCTGTAACCTGCTGGGGTCAATTTCCAGCAGCAGCTTGGTGGGGGCTTCGGCTTTCGCAGTGTCGAACTTGATTTGATAGATTACGGCTGCGCCTTGGGCAATTTGCTTGTAGCGCAGCTCGCCCTCGTACTCGCGGCTGAGTGCGCTGGCATTGATGTTGGTAGTGCTACCATCAGCAAAAACCAGGCTCAGGCCCGACGAATCGCGCACCCCGGTCTGGCCCGGCTCGAGCGTCCGATTTGTGCCGTTGCGCATCTCGAGGGTTACTCCCCAGCCCTTTAGCCCGAAGACTTCGATGGCCTCAACTTTGGTGACCCGGGCCCGCCAGATGCCGTTGAACAGCCACTCGTTCAGGCAGCCCTCGAGGCTGGCCCGCTGGTTGGCCCCTCCGGCAGCCTGGTTGCTCAGATTGAGGGTACTCCCAGATAGGCTGGTGGTGATACCCAGTGCCTGTAAGGCGCTCACCGGCACGTAGCTTTGCCCATTCACCACGATGGCTTTGGCGTTGCTGGCCTGACCGTTGATGACCAGGTTGAGCTGCCGCTGTACGGCCTGGGCCAAAACCAGACCCAGTACCGCTACCATCAACCACGCAAGTAGTTTTTTCGCATTCATACAACACCTATGGGTTTTGCACTTCCCCCATTGCCGTCAGGTAGGTCGCACTGAGGGTGCGTTTGGAAACTGTGCCTTGCACACCGCTATTCTCCTCGGCGATCAGGTAAAAGGTTTTGGGGCCAGCGCTGTCTACAGGAAACACCCGCTCGCTGCTAACGATGTAGCTGTAGTTCCACGCGGGCAACCCTGCGGGCAGCGAGATGCGCTTGTCCTGGTCGGGGCGGATGGTGTCGGGGGCATTGGTCACAGCCACTGTGAAGGTCGCGCTGCTGAGGCCGCTGTATTCAATGTTGAGTTGGGCGCTGGCGCTGACCTTGACGAACCCTGGCCCCGGTACGTTGATGCTCACGCTGGCCACGGCGGGGGTGGCGGCAGTTATGGCAACGGCCTCGGCAGCGGCGGTCTGGGCCACGCCGGGCAAAGCGTTGTTGAGCGCAGCAAAGTTGGCGTTAACCTCGGCAGCCCGGATGGGGCTGCCGGCGCTGAAGGTGTGCGGCAGGCTGATACCCGCCAGCGCACCCGCGCCAAGCAGCCCCAGGGCCAGGGCAAAAACAAGGTTACGAAGTTCTTTGGGGTTCATGGTACCTTCTTAATCACCAAGACATTGAACTTGGCCCCAAAGGGCATATTGTTCCCATCGGCGCGGAAGATGAGCCAGCGCCCGGAGCCACTATCGTAGTAGACGCCAATGGGCGCGGTGATAAGGGGGTCAGTTGCGCTGATGACGTAGGTAACGACGAGCATGGCGTTGGGGTCGCCGTTGGTCATGGGGTTATCTATGATGGTACGGCTGGCGTCGACGTTGGTGGGAGTGGCGGTGTGGAGGAAGGCCGGTGCGTTGCCTCTTACCCCGATGCTGCCATCAATTAGTAAAGCGGTGCCCGCAAGAGAAGCCTTGGCCGAAACCCCAGCTCCAGGTCCAGCTTGGGACTCCCCTTCAACGCCTATGCCACTGTTACTGGAGATCCCCCGCACCCCCCAGCCCGTTCCTGGTACTCTTCCCAGCACCCCTGCTCCGAAATTGCCCTGCGCTTCGCCAGCGACCCCAACACCACTCCCGTCGGAGACTCCCCTCACCCCGTAGCCGGTCCCTGGGGTCTGCCCCAACACCCCCACACCCCCGCTGGTCTGCGTTTCTCCAAAAACCCCCACACCGGCTCCGATGGCGACGCCCCTTACCCCATAGCCCGTAGTGGCGACCTCGCCCTGGATGCCGGTGCTGTTGGTGGCTTCGTTGCGAACCTTGAAACCCGGTGCGGCGGCGTTGTTACCCGTAAGGTTGGCCCCAAAGGCCGCCCCGCCCGTCGCATCGCCCCAGACCAGGTTACCGCCCTGGGCCGTGAGCACCTTGCCATCCCCGATGGTTCCCCCAATCGCCAGGCGGCTGACCCCTACCGGCTGCTCGAGGGCCTGGATGGCGGTACGCAGAGTGGTGAAGTTGCTATTCACCTCGCTGGCCCTAATCGGCGAACCCGCCGTGAAGTCGGTCAGAGCCCCTACGCTGAGGCCCCACAGCCCCGCTGCCACACAACCTGCGCCCAGGGTAAAAAAGAAGAGGTTTTTTCCACGCATAATTGCTCCTTTATTGCCAAGTGGCCGAGTCCCAATTGCTTCGATCCCACACCCCAGCGCTGCTGCTACCGCCACCACCCCCACAGGCGGCCAGCAATACCAGTAGTAGAGCCAGGGCCAGCTTCCCAAGGTTTCTTCTCATGCTCACACTCCTTGTGGAAGAGGGGCTAGCGGATCCCGAATACCTGCCCGCCGGTCTCGCGGCAAAGCCGCTCGAGGTTGCGCAACAGCTCCAGAGGACTGGCACAGGGGATGCGCTGGCCGGTCTGAGGGTTTTCTAGCACTGCTGACCAGGGCCGCTCGGGGCTCGGTGGCTCGATGTGCACCACCAGATCAAGCGGCACTGGAACACCTTCCCCTTCCACAAAGTGCAGGGTAGCGGAGGGGGCGTCAGTGGATCGTCATTAACCGACGGGCCTCAATTTTGGCCTGGGTGACGGAGCGAAAACGGTTGATGCTCGCGCGCAAGGCCAGGGCCTGCTGCAGGTCTTCTTCAGCTTTCACCGGTTCGCCCAAAGCCAGCCAAGCCCCGCCGCGGCTGAACAGGGCGTTAATCCGGTTAACGAGGTTGCCCCTGGCATCCTGAAGGGCCTGCTCAGCCAGGCGCAGGGCGGCCTTGGGGTTGTTTTGCAGAAGCTCGAGCTCGGCGTAAAGCTGCCGCACCTCCGACCAGCCCCAGTTAAGAGCCTGGGCCAGCTCGAGGCCGCGCTCCAGATCCTGGGTGACCTGGGCGGTGTCGCCCAAACCCAACCCAGCCTCGGCCCGCACCAGCAAGGCGACCAGCTCCTGCCGCTGTACCCCACCTTGGCGCGCCTTCTCGAGCAGAGGCTCGAGCTGGGGGGCCACCTCGGCAAATCGTCCCAGGCTGTTCAAAACCCGCGCCCGCACAATGCCAATGCGCTCTTGCAACAACCAAAAATCCGAAGGCGCGGGGCCGTGCTGCTGCATCAGGGTTTCGGCTTCCGCCAGCAAGTCCAGCGCCGCCTGGGCTTGTTGCTGCAGCATCAGGGTCAGGCTGTGGCAGACTTGGGCCTCGACGGTGTAGAAGGGCGATAGCCCCGAGGCCAACTCAAATAACTGCTGCCCATCCCGCATGGCTTCCTCAAGCAGCCCCAAATCGCGCTGATAATGGGTCACAAATACCAAGGGATAAAAGGCCTCAGCTACCGAGACTTGAAGGGCAAACGCATAGGCCCGCCAACTGGCTTCCATCGCACCCAAAAGGTCTTGCTGGTCGTCGAGCACCATCCCCCGGTAAAACCAGACGTTGGAGCGCTCTCGAGCGGTTTGGGCATTGCGCTGCAAAACATCGAGTAGCTCGAGCTGTTGCTCGAGGCAGGTCGTCCCGGTTTGTCGACCCAGATAAAAGCGCTGGTTGAGAAGCTCGAATCGCTCTGGATGCTCCGGCGGCAGGGCTTCCAGGGCCAAACCATAGTAGATATCCGCCTCACGAAAAGCCAGCACTGCGCGGGCCTGAAGGGCGGCTTTGTGCCACCAGCCGGCCGCCTGCTCGAGCTGGCCTGCAGTTTGAAAATAACCCGCTACCCTGGCCGGATGCACGGCTTGTCCGGCATAGTGCCGGGCCAGACGGGCCGAGATGAGGCGCTTGCGGTCGGGTTTGAGGGATTCGGCAATCGTACGGGCGATCAGGTCGTGACTAAAGCCATAGCCCTGTGCGGTGGCCTCGAGCAGCCGGGCTTGAGCGGCCCGCTCGAGGGCCTCGCAAACCTCCCAGTCTGAAAGGGCAGTGGCCTCGGCCAGGGTTTTTGAATCAAAACTGCTGTCGGCAATTAGTGCGGCCACCTCCAAGCAGCGCCGCACCGCCGCCCCCTGGCGCTCGAGGCGGCCCAGGATGGTCTGGCGCACGCTGGGGGCAATCTGCAACTCGGTATAGTCGTGGGTAGCCTCGTCGTATGGGGTCTCCCAGACCCCACCCTCACCCAACCGCAACTCGCCCAATTCAAACAGGCTCTGCAGGGTCTCGAGCACGAAAAGTGGGTTGCCCGAGGTTACCTGGTAGATCCGCCGGGGGAACAAACTAGCCGGACGTCCCGAGAGATGGGCAATTAGCTCGGCGACTGCAAGCTCGCTCAGGGGCTCGAGGTCGAACCATTGCGCCACTCTGCTGCTGCACCAGTCTGCATAGCGCTTGGCTACCTCGGGCAGCAGCTCTTCAGGTCGAAAGGTGGCCACCAAGCGTATCGCCCCCCGCCCAGCCGCCAACACCCGCAGGCTCCAGGGGTCGCTGTAGTGTTCGTCTTCGCTCAGGAAGGTGCTACAGCCGTAGGCCTGAGTCAGCAGCTCCAACAGGGCTGAAAAGAAGCGCACCTGGGTGCTTTCTTCCAAAGGGGGCGGAAGGGTGGGCGAGAGCTCGGGCAGTAGACGGGCCGCCTCGAGACGCACCCAGGGTTTGAGCCTGACCTTTGGGTTGGCCCGCAAAGCCTGTCGCAGCCAGCGGCTCATGGAGGCATAGGGGGTCTGGGTCTCTTCCGGCTGGCCTGAGAGCACGGTGTAGGAGCCCTGGCGGGACAAAAACGCTTCCGCAAGCCGACTCTTGCCTATGCCCGCAGGACCTGCCAGCAGCAGTGTTTTTCCGTCTTGCCAGGCTGCTTGCATTCGCTGGAGGGTGTCTTCCCGCCCCACCAGAGGCGGCTTATGGGCGAGACTGCGGTAGGATTGTGGCTTCGCAGCAGGGGCAGATGGGCGCAGGCGGATTTGCTCGGCCAGTGCCTGGATTTCGGGGAGGGGCTCCAGGGCCAACTCGCGCTCCAACACCCTTTGGAGCTGCTGATACTGGGCCAGGGCCCGCTCCGGTTGGCCCAAAGCTGCATACAATCGCATCACATCACGGTAAAGCTGCTCTTGTAGTTCATCACAGCGAAGCAGCTCGAGGTAGAGTTCCAGGGCCTGTTGCAGCGCTCCCTGGGCCTCGAGGTCCCTGGCTTGCGCCCGCATGGCCGCTTGCAGTTGTTCCCTCAGCCGTTCGCGCTGTTGACCCAACCACAACGTATAGGCTTCCTCCTCCAGCTCCCAGCCTTGCAAAAACTCCCCCCGGTACAGCCGCCGGGCCTCTGCCCAGTGGCCCGCCTCCACCTGCTGCCGAAACTCAATCACATCCAGCGCAAAGCCAGCATGGAGCTCGAGCCAGCTACGACAGATATGCAGTTGGCTGTGCAGTGGGGTTTTGGTCAGTTGGTAGAGGGTCTGCCGCAGGCTATGCTGTCCTTTGGCCTCCGGCAGACTTCCCCACAGCAGCTCCACCAGTCGGCCGCGTTCGCTGCGACCCTCGAGGGCCAGGTAGGCCACCAGCGCCACCGCCTTGCGGGGCAGCACCAGCTCGTGTTCTATATGCACAACCTGTGGAGGCCCTAGCAATTCCAGCCGCAACATAGGCTGCCTCCATTGTGCTCAATTTCGCCTGCAACTGCCAGGATAGACAGCACCCATGCGACCACGTGCGCGATTAAACAGGCTCTAGCGAGCCCACTTCGGCTGTCTGCTCGACCGGTGTTAAAGGTGTTTCGACGGACGCGTCAGGCTTATGTCCATGTTTGGCGTCTTTCTCAGGCTCGGGCTTGACCCCCTGGGTAACAGCATATTCCCACCAGAGCTGTAAAAGCTGGGGCTCGAGGTCGGCCACCATTCCTTGTAGGCGAACCAGCTCGTTGCGGGCCAGGCCGTTGTTGATGACCACACCCACCGGTTTCAGGGTGAACTTGGCCCATGCCTCCCCGTCGCGGGTCACAAAAATATGCGGTTTTTCCTGGGCGCTGCCCGACTTGACATAAAAGCGAAAACCACCCCGTCGCATCAGCGTCAACATGGTTCAAGTTTATCCATTCCGGGGCTGGCCTTCGGTGCTTCTGACCAACCAGGACGTTAAGCCAACCTATCGCACCCTGCACAGCTATCAAGTTGGTGTGTGGCGCAATAATCCTTCAAGGGCACTCTAGTCGGCTGACTGGGGCCGGGGGGTTGCCTTCTGCTCGCCCCGCAAAAAGAACAGCAGCCCCAGCGCAAAGGGAACAAAGGCCATCCAAAGGTTGGGATAAGGATAGAACAGGGCCAGGGCCAAGAGGCCCATCACCCAGCTTTCCCAGCGCCGCAACGGGTGACGGGTATAACCCACCGTGGCCGCAGCCAGGAAAATAATGGCGACCGCCGTAAAGAAGAAGCGCTCGAGGATAATCAACCACCCCTCTATTCCCGGCACATTCTGCAGCACCGGCAGAATGAGCAGGCCGGTGCCGGTAAAGGAGAGCAGGAAGAAGAAGCCGATGATGTACTTGGCCAGCGCCACCCGTGCCGCATACACCCCGGTCAGGATGGGGTTGGTTTTGAACACCGAGGCCGCCGCATAGCCGGAGAGCGCTACCGGTGGGGTGACGTCGGCCAGCACCGCATAGTAGAAGAGGAACATGTGGGTGGCCAGGGTCGCGGCCAGCACAGCCTGCTGGGGCTCGAGGCCATAGCCTTGGAAATTGGCCGCGGCAATTTTGATGATGGCCGGCGCCGTGAGCGAGGCAGTGAGCACGTAGGTGGCCGTTGGGGGTACGCCCATCCCCAGAACCAGGCTAAAAACCGCCGTGACCAGCGTAGCCAGCAGCAGGCTTTCCCCCGAGACCTGCCCCAGAAAAATCGAGAATTTGGAGGGTAGCCCGGTGATCACCATCATGCCGAAAATAAGGTTGGCCGCCACAATGGCCGAGCCGATGGGAATCAGTTGGCGAAAACCCTCCACCAAACCCTGGGCAATGGGTTCGATGGCCGCGCGCAACTTGCCTGTGACCGCAGCAGGGTACACAAACGTACCCAACAGCAGTCCCAACACCGCCAGCGTAATGGGCAGCACCGGGATGTTGCCCAGGTTCCACCCCGCCAGCAATGGGGTCAAACTACCCACGATGCCCAGAACAATGCCCAGGGGCAGCCCAATCTTGTAGGCCGATCCCTGCATGGCCTCGTTCAGCGGGGCAGGCCGCAGGGTAGGGTCGAGGTAGGTGATCAACACAAAGGCCAGCGCCGCCAGATAGACTGCAGTGGCCACTTCAGTGCCCAGGTATAGCAAAGTCACGATTAAAACAATCGGGATAAAGATGGTGCTGTAGCGCAGGGCGTAGCGTCGTCCCAGAGGAATATCCGCTCCCACCGGGGGTAGCTTGGCCTTGCGGGCATAGAACTCGTTGAAGGTGAGAATCCCCAACAGATACAGCAGCATGGGCCCCAGGGCCATAATCACCACCCAGAGGTAGCTGATCTGCAGGATTTCCACCATCACAAAGGCGATGGAGCCTAGAACTGGCGGCGTAATCAGGGCAATGGTGCCGGCGGTGGCCACCAGGCCAGCGGCGATCATCTTGTCGTAGTTGGCTCTTTCGTAAAGGGGCTTGGTCAGGGTAGCCACGAACTGGGTATCGGCAGCCCCAGAGCCGCTAAACATACCCATAAACACCGAGGCGATGCCGGTTACCCGGCCAGGGGTCTGGGGGGTGCGGCCCACCATGGCCAGGGCCATATTGGCCACCACCTTACCCAGCCCCAGGGCTCCAATGAGTCCCGAGAGAATGGTGAAGTAGACGATATATTTGGCCGAAACCCCAGTGATAAGGCCATAGATGCCGGCCTCGGTTTCGTTGAAGGTTTTGCCCAGGATCAGGTCGATGCCGTTTTTGGCCCCCCGGAAGGTACCGGGCACATACTGGCCGTACATGTTGTAGGTCAGGAAAATAAGCACCAGCGAGGGCATGATGGGGCCCAGCAGCCTGCTCACCAGCCCCAGCACCAGAATGATGATGGTGAAGGACATGGCCATGTCCCAGCCTGCGGGAATTACCGCCCGGTTGACCAGTTCTTCGTAGTAGCGCACCTGGTAGGCCCAGGGCGCAATGGCCAGTAAAGCTGCGGCTATATCGGCGTAGCGCCGCAACCGCGGCAGCAGGTTGGGGCCTACCGCAAGGGCCCAGGCCAGGGTGCCCATTAGCTTGCCGAGCAGGGGAATATCCACCCCAGGCACGTTAGGCACCCAGAAGGTGTACAAGAACGGTAGCGACAAAAGCGCAAAAACCCAGGAGCCCATGGTGGGCTTTGCGGCATGCAGTTGCGAGGTAATCAGGTAGCCAGCCACCAGCAGCAGCAGCACGTGGGTGGCCCGTCGTAGCTGCACCTGATCCAGAATGCTGATATTCTCCCGACTCAACGGCGTGAAAGGATGAAGCACCAGGTACAGGCTGAACAAAGCCGCCACCAGGAGGATGAACCAGATGATGCGTCCCAGCGGGGTGGTTCTACCTGCGCTGTCCTTGGGTATCTCCATAAGCCGACCTCCAAAAACCTGCTATGTGCGTGATTATAACGGGCCTTTAGCTTCTGCCGGGATTGCTTAAAGCCCCGGCTGCTGTGAAAAAGCTCCCCCAGGCTCGAGGGAGCTTACAAAAACTGGCCCAGTTTAGCGAATGGCGCCAACTTCACGCAGGTAGCGCACGGCGCCAGGGTGGAAGGGAACCACCATTTTCTGGTTGTACAGGTCTACGGTGTTCTTGATGGTGGTGTCCCGTGCGGCAGCGGTGGTGGTCACCAGGGTCTGCAGGTTGCTGAACACCGCTTTCATGATGGCGGCGGCCAGGTCGTCGGGCATGGAGGCCGGACACAGAAAGACGTTGCCCGTGTAGAGTGCAAATACGTCGTCTTTAGTGCCGTAGGCACTCTTTGGCAGCTTACCGGTGGTGATAATACCGGGGAACTCCTTGAGCAAAAGTTGCGCGGTGGGGCCTGTGCGGGGCGAGTCCACCAACTTAATCTGGTCGCCTTTACGGGCCAGACTCTGGGCCAGCTCGACTACGCTCGAGGTGGGCACACCCCCCACCCAGAAGTAGGCGTCGATGGTGCCTTCGGAAAGGGCCTTGGCCGACTCGGCAGCGGGCAGGCGCTCGCGCTTGGCAAACTCACGCACATCCACCCCGGCGCCTTTGAGCACCAGCAGGGCCAGGTTTTCCGTGGAGGAGCCGGGCTGCCCGGTCGATACCCTTTTACCGCGCAGATCACCCACATACTTGATGCCCGACTTTTCGGTGGTCACGATATGAATCAGGCTGGGGTACATGTAGAACATGATGCGCTGCATATCGGCCTTGCGCTGGGCAAAGCGGGGTTCCTCACCGGTGTAGGTAACCAGGGCCGAGTCGGTGGTGGCAAGGGCGCAGTAGTAGGTGTTGGAGCGGGGGTCGGTGCGGTCGCGCAAGAGCAGCAGGTTGTCGTAGGAGCCGCCCGTCTGCTGGGCTGTGGCGTCGGCAACGCCCGCCTCGCTCAAAATCTTGGCGATAGCCTGCCCGTAAAAGAAAAATACCCCACCGGTGCTGCCTGTAGGGATAACCACCCTGGGACGCTGCTGAGCAAACGCCGTGCCTACCAGCAGCATCAAAACAACCATCGCAAGTTTCCACAATTTCATTAGCAAACCTCCTGAAACCGGCTTGGGAGCAAACGTTTGGCCACATCAAAAAAAGCCACGAACTGATGCGGCCACGGGTTAAGCTTCCGGCTTTCGACAGTTTACATTTTGCATGTAACATGTCAAGGGACGAGAGGGAAAGCACTCAGATGAAAGCTGATTCGGCCCCCAGGCAAAAAGTTTTACCAAAAGCCAGGCTGCAGTCCCAACGCCTGGCCGATCAGGCCTACGCCTTGCTTCGTGCCCAAATTCTAAATGGCGAGCTGCCTCCAGGGCATGCCCTGAGCGTTCCCAAGCTCTCCCGTCTGCTGGGGGTTTCACGCAGTCCGGTGCGCGAGGCGGTCTTGCAGCTCGTAGCCGATGGCCTGGCCCAGGAAGAGGCCCACAAGGGAGCTGTGGTAGCCCATTTTGGCCTCGAGGACGCCCTGCAAATACTCGAGGCCCGGGAAGCGCTGGAGCTGGCCTCGGTGCAGCTGGGCGTCCGCCGCGCTACCACGCGCGACCTGGAGGAGCTCCAGCGTATCTTGCAAGCACAGGCCGAAACTGTTCAAAACGGCGACCTCGAGGGCTATCAGGCCACCGACCTGCAGTTTCACAAAATGCTGGGCAGCCTGAGCTATAACCCCGTACTGGAGCGCATGGTGGGGCTACTCAAGGATCAGTTCCACCTGGCCTTAGAACCCGCAGCCCGCAGCCTGGGTCAGCTCGAGCGGGGGTTCCAGGAACATCAGGAGGTGCTAAAGGCCCTCGAGGCCCGCAGTGCCCCGCAAGCCGCCAGAGCCCTGCAAAAACACTTCGAGCGCATCCGCGAAAGCCTGGAAAGTTGGCTGGCTGCAAGAGGCTAGCGCCCTTTGCAAAAGCCAGCCTAAACTGACCCAGCGGTCAGTTTAGGGGTATGATGGACAGGTGCTGGCGTTGGCCTTATTGCGCGACCCCAAATACCGCACTTACTGGATTGCGCTGTTTCTTTCCCAGATGGGCACCTGGATGCAGGCGGCCACCCAGGGCTGGCTGGTGCTCGAGCTCACTGGCAGTGCCGAGCGGCTGGGTCTGGTGGTAGCGCTACAGTTTTTGCCCTCTTTGCTTTTCTCGATACCCGCAGGGGTGCTCTCCGATCGCTATAGCCGCCGCAACCTGCTTTTCATAACCCAGGGCGGCATGGCCATGCTGGCTTTTGGCATGTTTGCACTCATTGCCAGTGGGCTGGTGCGCTACGAGCACGTGCTGGTGTTTGCTTTTCTATACGGCATCTTCAATGCCGCCGACCTGCCGGTGCGGCAAGCTTTCACCGTGGAGCTAGCGGGCAAAGAACGCTACCCGGGTGCCATCGCGCTTAACTCCTTTGGCTTCAATACCTCGAGGTTGGTAGGGCCCGCTTTAGCCGGGTTGCTGATTGCAGGTTTGGGCCTTTCCTGGAGCTACCTGGCCAACGCACTCTCCTTTTTTCCATTAATTCTGGTGTTGTTTAGTGTGCCCAACTCGAGGCTCGAGGCCCGGCGCGACGGGGTCATAAAGGAAGCCCTCGAGGGCATGCGCTTTGTATGGGGGCATCCGCTGGTGCGGCAGGTGGTGGTGCTGGTGGGCCTCACCAGCCTGCTGGGCATGAACTTTCAAACCATCGTGCCGGCCTACGCAAGGCTCGAGCTAAAACTCGACGCCCAGGGCTTTGGCTTCTTGATGTCAGCGGTAGGACTGGGCTCCATCGTGGCGGCCCTGATGCAGGCCCTTGCTTCCCGGGCCCGGCCCTTGCGGGCTGTGCTGGGCAGTGCTTTGCTGGGTTTGGCGCTTATCGCCCTGGCCCTACCTCTGCCCACCGGCTGGGTGGCCTTCACTTTTGGCCTAGCTGGGCTGGGCATGATTACCACCCTGATAAACTCCAACACCACCGTGCAACTGCTGGCCCCCGACCGCATCCGAGGCCGGGTGATGTCGGTTTATTCTATGGTTTTATTGGGCTCCGGCCCGCTGGGGGCCTATATTTCTGGTTGGCTGATAGACACCCTGGGGGCCCGCTTCGGTGTGGCCACCATGGGCCTGCTCACCCTTTTGGCCGCCCTCTGGATGATCCGGCTTCCCTGGCCCAAAGTACTAACCCCTGCGCCAGCCCCTAAAGTTGAGCCGCCCATACCACCTCCCCAGGTTGCCTCAGACTGACCTGGCCCGAGTATTCTGTGCAAGATGGAGATTGTTCCGGCCCTCGAGGCCCGCTATCGGATGCGACTTACTCCGCTGGTGGGCGGCGCTGAAGCCCGTACCTTTGCGGGGGATGGGCTGGTTTTCAAGGTTTATCCGCCCCAAGCTTCTCAGCCCGGTGGCATTTATGCCGCGCGGCTCGAGGCCCTCAACATGACCAAAGCCGGGCTGGGCGAGTGGGTGGTGGAAGCCTACAGCCTGGAGCAATACGGCATCCTGGTCACCCGGCGTTACCCTGGGGCAAACTTCACCCCCGAGCGCTTTAGCCAGGCTGCCCTGGACGAACTGGCACAGTTTTTTGTCCGCCTTCATGCCATCCAGGAGCCTGGGGTGGTCAGTCGCTCGCGCCTACAAGACCGCCTGCGCCAGTTTGGCAGCACCCTGCACGACCTGCCCCAGGCCCAGCAGCTGGTCGGCTGGCTCTGGCAACACCTCGAGGAGATCGCCGGAACGCCCCAGGCTTTCTGCCACCGCGACCCTCATGCCGGCAACATTCTTCTGAAGCACCCAGAAGCCCACGGGGTACCAGAGGCCTTGGTCGTGGATTGGATTCGCGCCCAGGCCGACGACCCTGCTCGCGACCTGGCTATCCTGACCACCGGAACCCTGGCCATGCTGGGGGAAGAGCAGGCTTTGGCGTCTCTGCAGCACATTGTGGCCCACTACCCTGAGCCCAACGCCCTTTGGCGCCGATTACGCTTCTGGATACCCCTCACCTACCTGCACGATATGCACTGGTTCCGCACCAAAGAACCATCGGGTTTCGAGGCTGCAGTAGCCGAAAAAATGCCCAAAGCGCTGAGGTTTTATCAAAAAAAGCTCGAGCTGGCCTGAACAGCAGGTTGTGGGTGGTATTCAAATCACATTCACGTTTGCCCGCTAACAAGTAGCGGTGTTACGATTCAAGCAGCATGAAACTGACCGTAGTAGACCACCCCCTGGTACAACACAAGCTGGCCATCATTCGCGACAAGTACACCGGCAACAAAGAGTTCCGCGAGCTAATGGAAGAAGTCACCATGCTGATGGCTTATGAGGCCATGCGTGACCTCGAGCTTGCCCCGGTCACCATCGAAACCCCCCTCACCAGCATGACCGCCT
Source organism: Meiothermus cerbereus DSM 11376 (assembly GCF_000620065.1). Lineage (NCBI taxonomy): Bacteria > Thermotogati > Deinococcota > Deinococci > Thermales > Thermaceae > Meiothermus > Meiothermus cerbereus. Next base: position 19,222 of record NZ_JHVI01000001.1, read on the forward strand.
ATATGCTTTCAGGCAAAAAGCTCGCCGTGGTAGCCATCCTGCGGGCCGGGCTGATCATGGTGGATGGCATCCTGAAGCTGGTACCCGCCGCCAAAGTAGGGCATATTGGCCTTTACCGCGACCCCGAAACCCTGCAGCCGGTGGAGTATTACTGCAAGCTGCCTTCCGATATCGCCGAGCGACGGGTTTTCCTGACCGACCCCATGCTGGCCACCGCGGGTAGCGCAGTGCACGCCATATCAATCCTGAAGTCCAAAGGGGCTCAGCAAATTAAGCTGATGAGCATCATTGCTGCGCCAGAGGGCATCAAACGCGTCCAGGAAGCACATCCCGATGTGGAGATTGTGGTGGCCGCCGTGGACAGCCACCTCAACGACCATGGCTATATCGTGCCTGGACTGGGCGACGCGGGCGACCGAATCTATGGAACCAAATAAGGCTATCCCATTCCTCACCCAAACACTCTAAGCTAGGGGAATTGGGATGAGCGAGTTTCTGAAGTCGATCGGCATAGCCAACCCAAGCGGCTCGGGCTGGCTCATTGTGGTATTTACGTTTATAGTGGCCTGGGTAGTAACCTGGCGGTTTATGCCCCGGGTACGGCAGTTTGCCCTCAAGGTTGGCTGGGCAGACCAGCCCAACGCCCGCCGTCTGAACAAGGAGCCCTTGCCCAACGCCGGGGGATTGGCGATTTTTGCCGGGGTGGTTGCCGCCCTGATTGTAGCCACTACCCTTCGCCCAATCCTGATCCAGGAAGTGCAGGTACAGGTACTGGCCATCTTATTGGGCGGGGCTATTTTGGTGTTGGTTGGCTTTGTTGACGATCAGTTTGGTCTACCACCGCTATTTAGGCTTTTGGTGCAATTGCTCGCAGCCTTGTTGCTGGTGGCTGTAGACATTCGTTTCCATGCTGCTTTCGGCACCGCACTGGATCCTTTTTGGGGTATGGTCCTGACCATAGTATGGGTCATTGGCGTTACCAACGCGGTCAATCTGATGGACGGCATAGACGGGCTAGCCGGCGGCATCGCTTTTATTACTGCCATGAGCCTGCTGGCTGTCTCGGCCCAGAATCCGCACTGGGCCGCTGCCACCCTGGTGCTGGCCGCACTCGGGGGAGCTGCTCTGGGATTTTTGCGGCACAACTTTTACCCTTCGCGCATCATCATGGGCGATGCTGGAGCCTACTTTTTTGGCTATGTTCTGGCCGCAACAGCCCTGCTGGGCAGCCTGAAAGTTGCTACGGTATTTTCGCTTGTTCCCATAGCGCTGTTTCTGCTGTTGCCCATTCTGGATACCACCCAGGTTTTCATCCGTCGTCTTTTTAGAAAGCAAAACCCCCTGTCTACACCCGGTAAAGACCACATCCATCACCAGCTTTTAGCCCGAGGCTTCTCTCAGCGTCGCACCACCGTCATACTTTGGATAGCGACCCTGGTATTGAACCTGGTAGCCATGTGGGTTCAAGGGGTGAACCCGCTGGTCATAGGGGTTACCGCCACTGGGATTGCATCCCTGCTTGGGTTTACTGTATGGCGCAGGCTTCGGGCAGTCTGGAAGGAAGCCGCGCAAGTCAAGGTCAACCCCAGCCAGATACCCCCGGTGTAAACCCTCTCCCATACCGGGCCAAAGCGATTACAGGCTCGAGCCATGCCTTCCAACAGGGAAGCGTCAACTTATACATGTAGATGCCAGCCTTGTCATACCGGATTCAAAAAGATACTCTTCAAACAAAAAACATCAAGGGGCTATCTTTTTGAATCCTAGAGCACTCCCTTCGGTCGGGTTAGTTCGTCACCGTTCGGCGACGAACTAACCGAATCTGGTATCATAAGGCTGGGGCCCCACCCGAAATGTTGGCAGGGGGTTTTCGTGCAGCGGCAAAAACAGCGAAGACCGCAATAACATTCCCCCATCCATCGTGTCCCTAGGGTGGAGCAGATTGCCTTTGGAAAAGGTAAAATCCCCCTTAGCAGGAGGATCGTTCCCACGGTTACGCCTTAGGCCTTGGCCAGCGCGTTTCTGGCCCGGTCGGCCATCTGGTAGCGCCCTTTATCGCGCTCTTCACAGCCGTTGCCTCCCATCCGGGAGGCAACTGTGCTGTTCTGGACTCAGCAATTGGGTTTCGGGTGGCTCAGTAGATGTGAAGAGCACTCTAGCCACCCAGCAGCAACAACTGCACCAGCAGTATCTTGAGCAGCATCGCGAAGGGGTAGACGGTGGCATAGCCGAGGTTGGGCCGGTCGTTGGCAGTTTTTTCCAAGGCAAAAGCCAGCACCGCCGGCTGGGTCTGAAGCCCTGCCAACACGCCCCCTAACACATCCAGTGGAATCTTGAGCCAGCGGTAGCCAATCCATAGAGTTAGCAGGGCCGCCCCCAGCGTAATCGCGGCCCCGATAAAAAAGAGCTTCAGGCCTTCGCCCTGGGTCAGGGTCTGCACAAAGGCATAGCCCGAGCGGGTGCCAATCCCGGCCAGGAACAAGATGAGTCCGAGCTGGCGCAGAGTTAGGTTGGCGCTAAAGGGAATCTGCCACAGGATGGGGCCGGTGCGCCCCAGGGCACCCAGCAGAAGGCCCACCACCAGCGGCCCGCCGGCAAAACCCAGCTCAAAGGTCTGGCCCCCTGGCAAAGGAATAGGGAGGCTGCCCAGCAGCAAGCCTAGTGCAATCCCTAGACTGAAGCTGACCACATCTACCTCGGCCAGGGCCCGATATGAATCGCCCAGGTAGCGGCTCACCGCCCAAATACGGTCCTTGGGGCCCACCACCCGCACCCGGTCGCCAAGCTCGAGGACGGTCTCCTTGTCGGGCAAAAACTCTACCTCACCCCGGCGCACCCGGGTAATCACCACGCCAAAGCGTTGGGGTAGCTCGAGCTCGGCCAGGCTGCGCCCCGCAACCTCCCGGCTGCTCACAAAGACCCTGCGGAAATCTAAAGCGTGCCGGTCTTCTTCCAGCCGCTCCGGCACCACGACCCCCAGGGTTTCCACTACGCGCTTCAGTTCGCCGGCAGTGCCCACCACGCTCAGGCGATCACCCAGTTGCAACTCGGTATCGGAGGTGATGACCTGCTGTTTTCCATCCCGTTGCAGACGTCCAAACACCACCCGCCACCGGTGCGCACGGGTCAGTTGTTCAACCGTCCAACCCACCACCTTGGCCTGGGTGACCTCTACAGTCTGGGAAACCAGGCCCTCTGCCTCGGCTGCTTGGGTTTTCTCCCGACGACCCCACCTGCGCCAGGCCAGGTGAAAAGCCAGCAGCATCCCGATGACACCCATGGGATAGGCCACCGCATAGGCCGCCACCGGCAAGCCCTGCACTGCCTCGGCGGTCCCCCTTCCCTTCAGGGCTTCCAGGGCCGCTGCTAGGGCCGGGGTATTGGTGAGTGCACCTGCAAATAAACCGGCCTTTAGGGCGCCATTCAGGCCAAATAGCGAACCAACCGCTGCTACCGCAATGGCCGCTACCCCTATCACCCCTACCACCAGCAGGTTATAACGCAGCCCGCGTTTGCCAAACGAAGCAAAAAACCCCGGCCCACTGGCCAGCGCAATGGTATAGACAAACAGCACCAGGCCGAACAGGTAGACAAAATCCGGCAGCTTGAGTTCAGGCGAGAGCGCCCCAAAAGCCAACCCCACAAACAGCACTGCCGAAACCCCTAGGCTGAAGCTCCCGATGCGAATTTGGCCCAGCAGATAGCCAACCGCAGCCACCAAAAACAGCAGCAACAAAGAGTTTTCCCTCAGCAGCTCGAGCATCCCGCCTCCCCCATCCATCATGCCCCTATGAAGCGGGACAGATTGCCCTTTGGGGAAAGGAAAATCCCCCTTGGCTGGGGGGATTGTGCCAAAAATAGCACTTTATGCCTTGGCCAGTGCGGTTTTGGCCCGGTCGGCCATCTGGTATAGCTTTTCTTTGGTAACGGGGAACTTGCCCTCGAGAACCAGCCCTTTGCCATCCTCCCAGTGGGCGTGGTAGTGGATATGCCCACCCGGAACCCGGAAAGCCACATGCTTGAGCTTGGCATGGCGGGGCGAGACCGAGGCAAAGAAGAACGGTTCTCCCCGCTCGTCCGAAAGCGAAACCGCCATCATGGTGGTGGGCAGTTCGTAAGGGCGCTCCATGCGGTAGATGAAGTCGGGGAAATCGGATTCCTTGGAAAACTGCACGCCTTTCTCGGTGGCGTACTCCTTCATCCACTCGATAACCTGCACCCAGGCCTGGTAAAGCATCTCGTCATGGTGATGGTCGTGAGCAGCGCTCATGGCTTTTAGTTTATCGGTTTGGGGTGATAAAGTCTAAAGAACGCCCAAAACCCCCCAAAATGTCTTAGACGGAGTTGGCTTTTTAACCGACAGATACTGAGGGGCGGGCCCCCAGCCAGGATTGGCACCAGGTCACACTGGCTGCATGAGGGTGTACTAGGATAGGGTTCAGATGCGGCTGGAAGACTTGCCCCCGCTACCCGAAACACCGGGGGTCTACTTGTGGAAAACCGGCGAGGCTATCATCTACGTGGGCAAGGCCAAAAACCTCAAAGCCCGCGTAACCAGCTATTTTCATGGCGAGGGCAAGAGCCTGCGCATCTGCCAGGAAGCCACCCACCTCGACTTTATCGTGGTGCGCGACGAGGTAGAAGCCCTGCTCTTGGAAGCCAACCTGATCAAGCACCACCGCCCTCACTACAACGTCCTGATGAAGGACGATAAGCACTACCCCTTCCTGAAGCTCACCCGCGAGGAGTGGCCCATGCTGATGGTGGTGCGGCGGGTGGAGGACGATGGGGCCCGCTACTGGGGGCCATTTCCCGAGGCTTCGGCAGTGCGGCGCATCAAGCGCCTGGTGGATCGCTTTTTCCCTTTGCGCCAGAACTCAGGCTACCCCTTCAAAAAAAGGCGCTACCCCTGCCTTAACTACTCGATGGGGCGCTGTCTGGCCCCCTGCGTGGGCAAAGCTGACCCAGAGCAGTACCGCATAGCCGTGCAGCAGGTAGAAAATCTGCTGGATGGCAAGATGGAGGCCCTATACGAAAGCCTGGAAAAGCAGATGCGGGCCGCGGCTCAAAACCAGGATTTCGAGCGGGCGGCTGAAATACGCGATCAGATAAGCGCTGTACAGAGTTTTTTTGGTACTGCTCAGCAGGCCTACGACCCCGATCTGGGCGACCTGGACTTTCTGGGCTTTGCCCGGGCGGGCGATTATGCCCTCTTGCAGCACTACCAGGTGCGCGGGGGCCAGATCTTGGGGCGCATCAGCCGCTTCGTGGAGGGGGTAAAGGAGGCCAGCGATGCGGAGTTGCTGGAAGCCTTCCTGCGCGACTACTACCTCGAGGCCACCCCGCTGCCCCCGCTGGTGCTCTTGCCCTTCGAACTGGAAGCCCAGGAAGCTTTCTCGGCCTTCTTGAGTTCCAAAGGGCGCAAGGTGGAGGTGCGCATCCCCCAGCGCGGCGACAAGACCCGGCTGATCGAGCTAGCCCAGCACAACGCCCAGACCGCCTTGCAAACCGAACTCAAGCTTCTGGAGCGCAAAGGCGACCACCCCGGCCTCAAGGGGCTGATGGAGGTGCTGGGGCTTTCCCGCCGCCCTTATCGCATCGAGGGCTACGACATCTCGAACCTGCTGGGCGATAGCGTGGTGGGCTCCATCACGGTCTTCGAGGGGGGTCGGCCCAAAAAAGCCGAGTACCGCCGCATCAAAATCAGGGGCCTGCAGCAGCCCGACGACTTTTTCTCGATGGAACAAACCATCCTCCGGCGCTTCACCGGCAGCCTGGCCCAGCAGATGCCCATCCCCGATCTGATCCTGGTGGACGGGGGCCTAGGCCAGGTGCGGGCCGCGCAGAAAGCACTCAAGCAGGCCGGACTGGAGATCCCGCTGGTGGGGCTGGCCAAGCGCGAGGAGACCCTGGTGCTGCCCGACGGCAAGACCATCGCCCTTCCCCAGAGCCATCCAGCCTTGCAGCTCCTGATTTACCAGCGCGATGAAACCCACCGCAATGGCCTCGAGTTCCACCGCAAGCTACGCAACCAAAAAGCCCTCAAAAGCATCTTCGACGACATCAAGGGCATTGGCCCGGCCCGCAAGCTGGCCCTGATGAACCATTTCTCCACCCTGGAGGAACTGAAGGCCATGAGCGTGGAGGAGCTGGCCCGGCTGCCGGGCCTCGACAAGCGCAGCGCACAGGCGGTTCTGAAGGCGCTGGGCGTAGCCACCGCTTCTCAGGGGTCATCTGTTTGAGTCAGCTCGAGTCCTGACGGCTCCCTCCGCTAAGCAGACTGGCATTCCCCTTTTCAACACGGTAGGCTTACGCCTATGGAAACCGTGCGTGTGGCCCTGATGGGGGGCGGAACTGTCGGGAGCGCTTTTGCCCAGCTTTTACCTGCTCATCGGTCGCGCTTCAGGGCGCTGGACGTCGAGGTAGAGCTAACCCGGGTGCTGGTGCGCGACACCCAGAAAAGCCGCCCGGGTATTCCCGCTAGGCTTCTGACCAACAACCCCAAAGGCTTCCTCGAGGATGTGGACGTGCTGGTAGAAGTGGCGGGCGGCACCACCCTGGCCGGGGATCTGGTCTTGCAGGCGCTGGAGATGGGCCTGCCGGTGGTAACCGCCAACAAAGCCTTGCTGGCCGAGCGCTGGGGCGAACTGCGCGAATATGCCGAGGAAGGCAGCCTCTACTACGAGGCCAGCGTGATGGCCGGAACACCCATCCTGGGCGCTCTGCAAAGCCTGTGGGGCAACCAAACCTTGGAGGTGCACGGCATCGTGAACGGCACCTGCAGCTACCTGATCCGGCGCATGGAGGAGGGTGCTACCTACGACCAGGCCTTCCAGGAAGCGGAACAACTGGGCTACCTGGAAGCAGACCCCAACCTGGATGTGGGCGGCATTGACTCGGCCCACAAAATTTGCGTGCTGGGACGACTCACGGTAGACCCCGGGCTTTCCTGGAACAAGGTCTTACAGCGCACCCGGGGCATCCAGCACCTCACCCCTGAGCTGCTCCAGCAGGCCAGGGCCGAAGGCCACGCCATCAAGCTGGTGGCTAGCCTCTACCCCGAACAGGGCGAATGGGTGGCGGCGGTACGTCCAGTGCGCCTGCCCGAGTCGCACCCCCTGGTCAGCATGGGCAGCGGTCGTAACGCCCTGGTCTACAGGGGCGACCCGGTGGGGCAGTTGGTCTTCGCCGGGGCCGGGGCCGGTGGGGATGTAACGGCCAGTGCGGTGCTGGGCGATTTGTACCGGCTGCTGCTGGGCGCACCCGGCCACCTGCCCATTCCGGACTCGGTTCCCACACCCCAGCAGCCGCTGGAGCAGCTCGAGGAGGTCTGATGTAGAGCTCCCCCGAGTGCCATGTAGAAGCCCACAGTGCGAAATGAGCACGCAGAGATGGTATAAGTACCCACTATGATCCGCTACTACAGCACCCGCGACCCCCACAAGAACCTGGTGCGCTTCGAGGAGGCCCTGCTCAAAGGCCTGGCCCCGGATGGGGGCCTGTACATCCCCAACCGCATTCCAAAGATTGAGCCGGAAGCCTGGCTCGAGGCCCGCTCCATCGCCGAGGTGGGAATAGCGGTACTGGGCACCTGGCTCAAGGACGAGATTCCCGCCACCGACCTGGAAGCCATCGTCCGCGATGCCCTGAACTTCCCCTGCCCGCTGGTGCCGCTCTCGGACGACCTGTTCGTGCTCGAGCTCTTCCACGGCCCCACCCTTTCCTTCAAGGACTTTGGGGCCCGCACTATGGCCCGCCTGATGCAGTATTTCCTGCGCCAGCGGGGCGAACGCCGCATCATATTGGTAGCCACCTCCGGCGATACCGGCAGCGCCGTGGCCGATGGCTTCGCCGGGCAGGACAATATCGAGGTGGTCTTGCTCTACCCCAAAGGCATGGTGAGCGAGGTGCAGGAGCGCCAGCTCATCACAGAGCGCCCCGGCGTACGCAGTTTTGCGGTGGAGGGCACCTTCGACGACTGCCAGCGCATGGTCAAGGAAGCCTTCGTAGACCCCGAGCTGGCCCACCTGCCTTTAAGCAGCGCCAATTCCATCAACATTGGGCGCCTGCTCCCCCAGGCTTTGTACTACCTGTGGGCCGCCCGTCAGGTCAACTCGCTCGGGGAAAGGGTGGGGGCGGAAATCAATTTTTGCGTTCCCAGCGGCAACCTGGGCAACCTTACCGCTGGCATCCTGGCCGCGCTGATGGGACAGCCAGTGCATAAGTTCATTGCTGCCCACAACGACAACCACTTTTTCCCCGACTTCTTGCAGGGCAAGGCGGAGGCCTATCAGTTTCACCCCACCATCGCCACCCTTTCCAACGCCATGGACGTGGGTTCGCCCAGCAACTTCGAGCGCCTGTACACCCTGCTGGGGCCGGAAAAGCTGCGCGCGTGGGTCTGGGGCACCACGGTTTCGAACGAGGCCACCCTGGCACGCATGAAAAAAACCCACCAGACCTGCGGCTATATGGCCTGTCCCCACACGGCGGTGGGCCTGGAAGCCCAGGCCCGCTACCGGGCGCAAACCGCCGACCCCACCCCCACGATCAGCCTGGCCTGCGCCCATCCAGCCAAGTTTCCCGAGGTGGTCTTTAGCGCCCTGGGCCAGGAGCCCCCTCCAGAGCAAGCCCTGCAGGTACTCTACAACCGCCCAACCCGCGTGCAGACCATTGGCCCAACCCTACAGGCCCTCAAGGCGTTCTTGCTTTAACGGCCTGCGCCAGGCTCGACGCTGGGAAACCGCCAAGATTCGGATAGCCTGTACCCTTAGAGCCATCTCGTTAATTGTTGCGTTACGGGTACGTTTTATTTATCAAAGCACCCGCAATTCCGCTTAACGAATCGCCGCAACCCGCAATCAAAGCAAGCAAAATCCGATAACGGTACGATTACGGCCGAGTTTGTACCTTCTTGCAATAAAGCCGCGCATGTGGCCAGGGGATTAAATGAAAAAGCGCAAGACCTGTCGCTCGTGTGGTTCGGGGGAGCTAATGCTCTTTCTGAGCCTGGGAAGGATTCCCCTCGTTAGCATCCTGAGCAGTGATCAACTGGCCACCCCCGAAGAGCGACGCAGCCTCGAGGTCGCTTTTTGTAAGCGTTGCGGGCTGGTTCAGCTCACTGGCGACCCAGTAGGCAGTACCCCGACACCCCCGGCATTTCCAGTAGAAGACTTACTCGAGGGGCTTCCAGGTAGCCACCAGCTCGGCCCAGGTTCTGTGGTTCTGGCCCTGGAAGGCAGTAGCCCGGCGCAGCTGCACGAGTTCGGGCAAGCAGGGGCTAAAGTGGTTTACCTCGAGCCCCATTCAGAGCGGGTTAAAGCGGTTTCTGGCAAGAATCTCCTTATCCGAAATGAGCGTTTTGAGCGCAGCTATGCCGCCACACTGCACAACGAGGGGCTACAGGCCGAGGTGATACTGGCCAATCAACTACCTTCCTATCACACCGACCTCAATGGGCTGTTCGAAGGCCTGGCCATGCTTCTGAGCGATAACGGCGTGGTCGTAATGGAGCTGCTTTATGTGCTGGAGCTGCTCGAGGCCCGGCAGTTCGAGCATTTTTGCCACCAGCAGCCGCACTACTTCTCGGTTCGGGCCATACACGAGCTTGCACGCCGTCATGGCCTCTGGATTCAACAGGTTGAACCTTTGGCGGAGGGCTATCTGCGCTATTTTCTGAGCAAAAGCCGCCAGGTCGAAACTCCGGCTGGCCGCTATATGGAGCAAGAGCAAAAGCTGGGTCTGAGCGATACTGCCTACTACCTCGAGTTTGCCTCACGCACAGCAGCAGTGCGTGAAGCCCTGGTGGCTTTGCTTACCGAGCTGCGCGCGCGCGGACGAAGGGCAGCGGCCTACGGAGCCAGCACCCAGGGTATGGTTTTGCTCAACTATGCGGGTTTGGGGCGCGAAGTAATTGAATTTGTGGTTGACCCTGATGCAGGCAAGCAGGGGCGCTTTTTAGCTGGGGTGCATATCCCCATATACGGAGTAAAAAAGCTGCTCGATGAACAACCCGACTACCTGCTTCTGCTTAACCCCCCCACACATGAAATGAAAGCGCCGCTCGAGGCATACTTGCACGGGGGCGGCAAGTTTATCGTTGCCTTACCCCACCCCGACATTCTGAAACCCACCCAGAAAACGCCGTTCATATGAAATCTCGCTGGATTGTTCCCTTAATAGGGAGGACCCCCGGCTGGCGACCGGGGGCACATGAAGCGTCTGGCAAGAAAAACATAACATATGACTTGTTTTTTGTCAACACTTTACACGGTATTGCGTATTTATTGCATAACGTACATGTAAATATAGCTACTTTGCACCTTTTTCTTTGACATCTGGCACATCAGGCCTGGTTTGAGACCAGCCCGCAAAAGCCTCATAAAAGCGGGCCTCGAGCATCTCTTGCGTACCCAGGACGAACCAGCGGTATCGCTCCACCAGTTCCAGGGCCTCTGCCGTCAGGGAGCTGCCGCCACCCCCTTCGCCGCCCGAGAAGCGCTCGAGCAAAGCAAACCCCAGGCCCTCCTCGGCTTTTTTGAGCCGATCCCATGCCGTTCGGTAGCCAAGCCCAACTGCCCTGGCCCCCGCCTTGAGGCTGCCCTGCTCGGCAACAGCCAGCAACAGGCGCAAGGTGCCAGGGCCCAACATATAATCGCCCGATTCAGACTCGAGCCAGAATTTCATCCTGAGGCGCATACCCTAAGGGTACATGGAGGACTCCAAATGCCCAAAGGTTTTTGTCGAGGTGCAGCGGGCCGTTATCTGAGGGCGTTATGGACTCGTTTCGCTTTCAGCCACCGCGCAAATACCTGTAACGGTTTAAGACACAGGTTGTTAAGCATAGCGCTATTCGCGTTTCACGTTGCCGTTATGCGTGGTTTCATAAATTTGAAAATCACAGAGCGATTCAATGAAAAGCCTCAAGCCCTCCCTCGACGAAATTCTCGATCGCTTTACACAGGAAGTGTTGTATGGCGAGGTGGTTGGTAGCACCAGCGATTGTGGCGTTGTACGCCTGGGGGTAGATGCGGAGGCCAAAATCTCGGTCGAGGCAGGAGGGGTGCGCTTTGCGCCGCTGGATACCCCAGGCTGGGGTCGCCAGGGAATTGCCTACGGGCCTTTTGCCCACAAAGCGGGTCTGGCCTTTGGGGTCTTCATGCTCAATGGGCACAACAATTCGCAAACCCTAAGCGAAAGCCCCTTGCAGCTGCGCAGCGCCAAGCCTGAAATACAACTCCCATTCAAGGCGCACTTTTCGTCCACTCCGCTGCGTGAAAATCTGGCCGTGGGCTGGTTTAATCATCCTGCACCCTCCAATCCCCTCGAGGCCGGTCAGGCTTTTGTGATGCAAGGACATCGCAGCGTCAATGGCAGGTTATGTGCAACCAAGGTACAGGGTTTGCACCATTTGTTACTGGACATTCCGAACAACCCCATCTACTTCCTCACGGTGCTGCGCAAAAAGGGGGTGGCCTTTTACGCCGGTTCGCTCGAGGGCAGTCGGCACTTACCGGCGCTGCCCAGGGTGCGACCCGTAGCCATAGACCCCTACGACCTCGGCGCTGCGGCTTTATATGCTGGGGTTTACCAGTCCATCCTGGGCGAGAATGGACACCGGGCAGACACCCGCATCTACGGGGTACGGGTGGCGGTTATCCCAGAGTGGCAAGGGCATGGTACAGCCCTAGTGGCGGACCCACAACCACAGCTCGGGCGCAAGGCCGCTCTGGGTGGAGTATGGCAGCTAAACGATCCAGGTATGCTGCTGCAGACCAAAGAGCCGGGCGGGCTGTTCCATGTGCGGCTTACGGCGCCTGCCAGTCTGATCTGGCGCTACCGCGACCCCAGGCATTACCTGGCGCTTCAGCTCACCCCCCGGGAAGTCCGGCTGTGCCTGCGGTTTGGTGCAGGGCAGTATGTGCTGGCCAGCGAGCGCCACACCGAGACCAACCAGCAACCCCACTGGGTGCAGGTGCTCGACGATGGGCAGGCCCTCAACATCAGTCTGGATGGCCGAGCCCTTTTCTCCGAACTCCCCCTGCTCGAGCCCCGTCTAAGCAGCGAAACCGGCGTTGGGTTGATAGGCCAGGCCGCCGACCTCGAGGTGCACCCACGCGAAATAGTGTTGCCAGCTACCCTGGAGCTGGGCCAGCCCTGGCAAGCCAGGGGACAAAAAATAGCTTTTGCGCCCTACCTGAACCAGCCTGCCGAAAGCTTGCTGGTCTCGTGGGAACCCACTTTAGGCCCGGGGGCTCTGGTGCCTGAAGAGGGCGGCCTCGCCATCGAAGCAGCAGGAACCGAGCGCACCCTGTACACCATCCCCTGGGATAAACCCAACTTTGCCGACCTGGAAAGCGAGATTCTTCCATCCGGGCAGCAAAGCCGGGCCGGGGTCTGTTTCTGGCAGGACGCCCAGCATCATCTGGTGGTGGCCCTCTCCCTCGACCACACCGAGCGTGCCGTGGTGGGCATGCTGCGCTTTGCTGGCTACGAAGACCCTTACGGCAAGGTGTGGACCCGTGTGCCCGATCGGCTCTACCACGGTGTGCCCGTGCGGCTCCGGGTGGTCTGCGACGGCGAGCAGTTTCAAGCCTACCTCGACGACGAACCTGTGCTGTACCGAGCCTTTCGCGATATATACCCAGGTGCCGACCGCCTGCAAATCCGCCGGGTGGGGCTGGCTCTGAGCGGCCAGGCTGAAGATAGCGGCAGCGTCTTTCGTAGCTGGATTGCGCGAAAATAGGGATGCCAAAGGGGAGCGCCAAACGCGCTCCCCAGGGTTTTTCGAGTATCAACCAATGCCTTCGGCCACTTCTATACGCAGCAGTGAGCGCACATGCTCAAAGTGGTTGACGATGGTGGCCACCGGGGAGCCAGCAAACAACAACCCAAGGGCCAAATTGCCCCGCTCGCTCAGCACCAGCGAGCCCGAATCCCCCGGCGCCGAGATGTTGGTGGTCACAATCTGGTCAATGAAGCGTGCAATTCGCCCACCGCCATAGTTAACGTCTACCGTAGCCCCCAGCACCGTAATGCGTCCCGTGGTCATGTTGGTGGTGCGGCCGGTTTTCTTGACCCGCTGCCCCACCAGGGTCTTGGAGCGGGGCTGCCAGCCCTGCACATAGCCGTTCCAGTAAATCTCCCGGTCGAGGTCGTGGAACTGCCCCTCGGCTATGGCGGCATCCACCAGGTTGCGGTGGTTAGACCTTGGCACCGGGGGTTCGAAGGTGATGGGAACAAAGCGGCTCAGCCGGGCAATGAGGTCTGCCGGTAGGGTGCCCCCATCGAAGACCCCCGGTTGCAGAATGGGGTCGCCAAGGCTGGCGCCATTGGAATTAGCCAAAACGTGGTTGTTGCTGAGGATGTAAAAGCGGGGCGGAATACCCAGACCATGGGCCGGAGGGCTCACGGTAGCCCCCGGCAAAAAGTCGTAGACCGCTGTGGCCATTGTGCCAGCAGTAATTTTGAAGTGGCCTACACTGTAGCCCCCCTCGGCAGGCCTGACCCTTCTGGTGAGGGTCTGCACCCCAGGCTCCCCAGCATTTCCGGCAAAAACCTCCCCAATGGCCAGCACGTCGGTCTGCATATCCCCCAGCTTGGCCGGAATCAGGTCGGCCCGGCTGAGCTGGTTGCGTTCCAGCTTCTGGCTGACCAGCACCACCAGGGCCGGCTCACCGGTCGGCTCACCGTTCTTCCACTTGACCCCCACACCCATTCCACGCACATTGGCGCGCATGGCCTCGGGTGTCAGAAAGTCGTCCTGCGTAGCCTGTTTGGCCTTTTCGGCCTCGGCCTGGGCACTGGCCGAAAGCATGGCTTTGGCTTCATTTATAGGCATACCTACCCCCTGCGGTTGGGTAATACTCCCCTCAATTCGACGGAATACAAAAAGAGGCACCTAAAACCGATGGCCTCGACACCGCACCTACCAGAAAACCCTACTTGTGGTTTTTTTGAGCCTCAACCGCGCCTATCTCGCGCACCCGCACCCGCACCCCCTCGAGGTTCCTGGGCACCCGCTCGTGGGGCTGCAAAGCCTCTGGTGGCAGCTTGCGGCTTACCAGCACCACCACCACCTCGCGGCCCTGCTCTTCCCCCCACCCCACCCCCACCACATTGGGTAGGGCCATCAGGCTGGGGGTGTGCTGTTCGATCAGCGCTTGCAGGGTTTTCTGGGACATACCCCCTCCGTTTCTCCCAGTGTACTTCTGCGCACAAAGCACCGGGACGCAATTCGGTGTAGCTGGCTCACACCGTGGGCCGATGATAAACGGCAAGGCGTTACGCAAGCGTTACGAAAGGCTTTTTGGTCTTAATATTCGGCCAGTTTGGGTTTTTAGAGCCTGTGCAGTCAACTTTACTTCCTGCTCACCCCACATAAACCAGGGCGCCGTGCAAGCAGAATCAGCAGCCGCCAGCCTCTGGCCTGGCAGCGTGCAATCGCTTCTATCGCACTCTTCACAGACGTTGCCTCCCATCTGGGAGGCAACTGTGCTGTGCAGGATTAAGCAATCGAGCTGTGAGCAGTTCAATATTTGTGAAGAGTGCTCTAGAGAATCGAGGCGATGCGTTCCAGGGCCTGGCGGATATTGGCCTCGCTGGTGGCATAGCTAAAGCGCACGTGGTGGGGCGCTGCAAAATCGGTTCCGGGCACCACGGCTACCCGGGCTTCGTTGAGCAGTTTGAGGGCCGCCTTGTTCTCGTCGGGGTCAATTTTGGAAACATCCGATAGGACGTAAAAAGCCCCGTTGACTCTGGGGGTAGGGAGCCCCAGCGCGTTCAAGCCGTCCACAATAATGCTGCGCCGCGCCCGGTAGGCTTCGCGGGCCATGGAAATAAACTTTTGCGCTTCCTCCACATTATTAAGGGCTTCCACCATGGCCCACTGGGCGATGGTATCGGGGCTGGTGGTGGACTGGCTGGAGACGTCGATAATGCCCTTGATCACATCCTTGGGGCCACCGGCGTAGCCAATGCGCCAGCCGGTCATGGCGTAGGCTTTGGCCGCACCGTTGATGGTGATGGTGCGGTCGGGGGCCACATGGGCCGGCGAGAAGTGTTCGCCCTCGTAGATGAGGTGCTCATAAATTTCGTCGGAAACAATGTAAAGGTCGTGCTTGTTGGCCAGTTCGGCAATGGCCACCAGCACTTCTTTGGGATAAACCGCCCCCGTGGGGTTGCCCGGCGAGTTGAGCACGATGGCCTTGGTGCGGGGGGTAATCTTGCGCTCGACCTCCTGTGGGTCGGGGATAAAGCCCGACTCGGGGCCGGTGTTGACCTCTACCGGCACGCCTTCAGCAAAGCGGGCCATCTCTGGATAGCTGACCCAGTAGGGGCCAATCACAATCACCTCGTCACCGGGGTCGAGGATGGCCTGGAACAGGTTGAACAGGGCCTGCTTGCCGCCTACCGTCACCACGATCTGATCGGGGGGAATCTCGAGGCCGTTTTCCCGCTTGAACTTGGCGCTGATGGCCTCGCGCAGCTCGGGAATGCCTGCCGGCGGGGCATATTTGGTTTTGCCGGCGGCCATAGCCCGGGCTGCCGCATCCTTGACGAACTGCGGGGTATCGAAGTCGGGCTCGCCTGCCGTCATGGCGATCAGGTCTACCCCCTGACGACGCAGCTCGAGGGCTTTAGCATTAACCGCTACCGTGGAGGAGGGCTTCATGGTTTTGACGCGCTTGGACAGGCCTCGCATATTTGTAGATTGTCTGGGGTTGAGGGTCGGGGGTCAAGACCTGCAACGGGCTAGAGCCGCTCGAGCCAGGCTCTGCCCTGCCCCGGCGGCAAAACCGGCCACGCTTTTAGGCGCATGTGCCGCTCAATCTGCTGCACGGCCCGGCTGGCCTGCTCCACCCATTCGGCAGGATAGAGCGGGGCTTTGGCGGCGAACTCCTCGAGGTCGAAGGTCTGGCAGCGGTGGTCGGCCCTGCACTTCACGTCAATTTCCAGGTCGTATTGCCAGATGCAATCTGGCTCAAAGCGGGGTGGGGTCTGGATGTTCCAGTAGTATTCCAATACCCTTCCTGAAGCATCCAAATCCGGCCCACCCGAGTACCAGCGCCCCAGAAAAAAAGCTACATACGCCTGGTGGTCTACCCGCAGCACCCGGTTTTTGCTGACATGATGAAATTCAAAACCCAGGGGCATATGAACCAGCACTGCCTCCGGGCGAATCTCGCACACCCGAGCCTCCCACCAGTAGTGCACCTTATCGGCAGGATACTTCCAGAACTCGACGCGCAGGGTCTGGCCTGTCTGGTAGTTCACATAACTCCTACACCCACCACTCGAGCCCATCCTCCCCAAACGCCAGCGGCGCAACCCGTGTGCCCTTATCGAAGTAGATGGGCTGGTAGTCTGGGGCGCGGTAAACTTCCAGCTTCTCTTCCAGCAGGTTCACAAGCCATACCTCTGGAATTCCCGCCTGGGCGTACAACGGCACCTTCAGGCTACGGTCTTGGGCCAGGGTGGTGTCGCTTACCTCGATCAGCAGTAGCACGTCCTGGGGATTGGGGTCGCGATCTTTGTAGGTAGAGAGGGGCGGTTTCAAGAGCATCAGGTCGGGCTCGGGCTCGGAGTCGGGCGCAACCATCAGTGAGCACTGCGGCATCACCACGGCACGTTCGGAAAAGGTTTTGACCAGCATCTCGGTGAGTGCCGTGACGAAATAGCGATGACGATAACCCATCGGCGACATGTGATAGACCTCACCATTCAACAGCTCCACCCGGCCCTGCCCCAAGGCCCCGGCGGCGTAGGCTTTGTGGTAGTCCTCGACGGTGAAACGGTGCTTCACCATGGCTTTAGTATAGCAAGCTGGGTCGGGCCACTTTGAAATTTGGGGGAACTCGAGCTAAACTAGCGAAAACTAACAAGCGTTAGTTTGGCAAGTGGGAGGAAAGATGCCAGTAAAGTACGGAGTACCCAGCGACCCCGATTACCCCGAGCGCCTGGCCGAGTTCGAAGCCCGCATAAAGCGGGGCGAAAAGATCGAGCCCGGCGACTGGATGCCCGAAGAGTACCGCCGCCAGCTCATCCGCATGATTTCGCAGCACGCCCACTCCGAGGTGGTGGGAATGCTGCCGGAAGGGGCCTGGATTACCCGCGCCCCCACCCTCAAGCGCAAGATGATTCTGGTGGCCAAAGTGCAGGACGAAGCGGGCCACGGTCAGTACCTCTACCATGCCGCCGAGACCCTGGGCATCAGCCGTGAAGCTATGCTCGAGGCCCTTCTGTCGGGCAAGGCCAAATACTCCTCCATCTTCAACTACCCCACCCTCACCTGGGCCGACATCGGCACCATCGGCTGGCTGGTAGACGGGGCAGCCATCAAGAACCAGACCATGCTGGCCCAGTGCTCCTACGGCCCCTACAGCCGGGCCATGGTGCGCATCTGCGCCGAGGAGACCTTCCACCACAAACAGGGCAAGGAGATGGTGCTGCTGTACGCCAAAGGTACCCCCAAGCAGCGCCAGATGGCCCAGGACGCCATCAACCGCTGGTGGTGGCCCGCCCTGATGATGATGGGCCCCCACGATAAAGACAGCCCCAACACCGAAGTTTTGGTGCGCTGGGGCATCAAGACCAAGACCAACGACCAGGTACGCCAGGAGTTCATCAACGAGCACGCGCCCGAGATCCTCGAGGCCGGCCTCACCCTCCCCGACCCCGACCTGCGCTACGACGAGGCCACGGGCAACTGGCTGCACGGCCCCATCAATTGGGACGAGTTCTGGCAAGTTGTGAAGGGCAACGGGCCCATGAACAAAGAGCGCTTAGAAGCCCGCCGGCGCGCCCATGCCGAGGGGGCCTGGGTGCGTGAAGCGTTAGAAGCATACGCCACACGGCAGACGGCCGTGGCCGTCTAACAGCGAGGAAAGAGAATGGTGGAAAGCGGAAAGCAAAGTTAATCTCTTGGGTTTCTCTTTCCTCTTTTCCCGCATTTGAGGTTTTATGGACACACAGTGGCCCCGCTGGGAAGTCTTCAAGCAGGACACCCCCCACAAGCCCCATCAGGCGGTGGGTTCGGTGCATGCTGCCGACCCCGAACATGCCCTCCTAACTGCCCGCAACGTCTTCGCCCGGCGGCCCCAGGCCGTGAGCATGTGGGTGGCGCGGGCAGAAGATATCTACGCCTGGACCAAAGAAGAAATTGCCCAAAGCCAGCTCCTGCAAGCAGAACACGACAGGGCCTATAGCCCTCCTTCCTCGCCGCGCAAATATCTGGTTTTCCGCAAAACCAGCCACAAACGCTCCATGACCTTTGTAGACCATGTGGGCGAGGTGGAGGCCCGCACACCCGAAGAGGCCCTGGCGCAGGCCCAGACTACTTTTACCGATGCAGAAGCATTGGCCTGGTGGGTTGTGCCCGCCGACAAGGTTTACCAGACCGACCCCAGCCCGGACACCATCGAAAGCTGGTTTGCCCCAGCCAAAGACAAAACCTACAAACAGCAACAGTTCTACGCCACAGTGGGCTCACATATCAGCAAGCACAAGCTGGGGCGGGGGGTGGAAGATGACGAGTGCTGTTAAAGAGGCCCTGATCGCCAAACTGACCGCCCTGGCCGACGACGAGGTGATTCTGGCCCACCGCAACAGCGAGTGGACCGGCCACGGGCCCATTCTGGAAGAGGACATTGCCCTGGCCAACATCGTGCAGGACGAGCTGGGCCACGCCACCTTGTGGTTTGGCCTGCGCCAGCAGCTCGATGGCTCCGACCCCGACCGGCTGGCCTTCTTCCGCGACGCCAACGAGTACCGTTGCTGCGAGCTGGTCGAGCTACCTAAAGGCGACTGGGCCTTCACCATGCTGCGCCAGTACCTCTTCGACCTGTACGAAGCGCTCTGGCTCGAGGCCGCCCGGCACAGCAGCTATCCACCCTTAGCCGACGCCGTGCAAAAGATCATCCGCGAGGAGCGCTTCCACCTCCAGCATACCCAAGCCTGGGTGGAACGGCTGGGCCAGGGCACCGAAGAATCCAACCGGCGCTTGCAACAGGCCCTGGATATGCAGTGGGGCTATGCCCAGCAGCTTTTTGTGCCCATCCCCGGCGAAGAGCTGCTGGTGGCCGAGGGCATCGTACCCGACCTGGCCCTGGTAAAAGAAGGTTGGCTCGAGCACAGCACCCGCCACCTGCAAAACGCTGGCCTCAAGCTGCCCATCAACCCCGGCTATCAACCCACCTCCCGCACCTACCACACCGAGCATCTGTGGAGCATCCTGGCCGAGATGCAGTCCACCGCCCGCTGGGATGCCGAAGCCAAGGTTTGGTAACATGACCACCCTGCCCGATACCAAGCAAGTCTGGAAGGCTTTAGCCCAGATTCCCGACCCCGAGATTCCGGTAATCAACGTGGTCGAGATGGGCATCGTGCGGGACGTGGTGATCGAGGGCCGCAAAGCCGTCATCACCATGACCCCCACCTTCTCGGGCTGCCCGGCCCTGCACCTGATCCGAGCACAACTGGAGCAAACCGCCCGCTCGCTGGGCTTCCAGGAAGTCGAGGTGCAGACCGTGCTCTCACCGCCCTGGAGCACCGACTGGATTACCCCCGAAGCCAAGGAACGCCTGCGCCAGTACGGCATTGCACCCCCCAAGCCCAGCAGCGAGCAGGACTTTTTGATAGAGCTCGAGCCCTCCCCCACCCCCTGCCCCCGTTGCGGCTCCCTTAACACATCGGTAAAGAACACCTTTGGCCCTACCTTGTGCAAAGCCATTTACGTCTGCAACAATTGCAAGGAGCCCTTCGAAAGCTTTAAGACCGTGTAGGCCGCAAGGACGTTATGCAACGCCCCTGCAAACCCATGTTGGGTCAAATGTAACTGAGTACCCCTCTGGCATGGGTGTACAATTTCATTGCTTCAAAAAGCGAGCAGGAGGAATTTATGAAACGTAACTTGGCCTTGGGCGGTTTTCTGGTGTTAGCATTTGTGGGTTGTGGCCTGATTCCTCCCATTGATGTGGGGGATGTGCTGGCGCTCAACGGAAAAACCACAGACATTACGCTGACAGGGACGGGTTCCGCATCCATCCAATCAACGGGCACAATCGGGGGCGCAAGCGCCACTTTTACCTTTGATGACAACCTAAACCTCAACATTCCCCTCACGCCGAACAGCTTCAGCTACACGGTCGCCATAAGCAACGTGAACTTTGGTAGTGGCTGCACCCTCACCGGCAACACCACCGTGCAAATCCAGAACTTCAAAGTGGTGCTATCCGACCCTGCCTTTACCGATCCCTCCAAGCAACCCAGCGCAACCGCAAGCAATTTGAGCTTTTCTGTCACGCTCAGTGGGGGCGCTTTCATCGTGAGCAACCTCTCGGGCAATGAGCTGGTATTCAACAACCTAGGCAATGTGGGCACCATCCTCAAAGGAGGCGGCACCAACACCCTCACCCTCAGCGGAACCGTGAGCACGCACCCCAGTGTGGGGAGCTGCACGCTCACCATCACTTGGGGTGCTGGCAAAGGTACCATCAAGCTATAAACAGGAGGCCCGTACCGATGGGGATCGTCCCACTGTCGAACAGCCGCGCAGCGGCCTATCCTAACAAAGTGCAGAGCGCTTGTTCCAGCACAACAAAAGCTGTCGCTGGGTAGTCGCGAGAGCTGTTCCCAATCGTGTGTTTTTCACCGCTGCGGCAGCTCGAAGTAGCGCCGCAAAAGGTCGCGCACCTCGGGGGGGAGGGGCTCGGACTCGAGGTACTTCTCGGCCTGGCGCTGCACGTTTTGCGGGGGCTGGCCCGAGGGCCAGGGGCTGGGCAGGGGCTGGGGTCTTCCCTGCCGGTTTTCCCCCCGGCCAAGCGGGGCCTCTCCTGCCGGGCGCTGTGCGTTGGTCGGAGGGCGCAAGGGAGGATTGGTTACCTGGCCGCTCCCTTGCTCACCTCGAGGCTGGCTCTGGTCCGAAGCCTGCCCCTGACCCGGCTGCGGCCCAGGTTGCTGGGGCTGCGCCTGTCCAGGCTGGGCGGGCTGGGTTTGTCCAGGTTGAGGGGCAGTCTCTGAAGCCCGCGGCCCAGGTGCAGGGGGCGCCTGCTCCCCCTGCGAGCCCGTCTGAGGCGGCTGGGTTTGTCCAGGTTGTTGTGGCCTTGCCTGTCCAGGTTGTTGTGGCTGCACTTGTCCAGGTTGGGCAGGCTGCGCTTGTCCAGGTTGCCGGGGCTGTGCCTGACCGGGTTGGGATGTGGGCGGGCTCTGCTCCGCGGGGTTGGTCTCTGGCCCGGTCTGGTTGGGCTGGGGTTGGCCCGTGGGGGTATTTTGCGGCGATTGAACGGTGTTGGGTGCGGGCTGCTCACGGTTCTGCGAGCTTTGAGCGGTTTGCTCGGTACGGGCTGCGTCCTGAGCGGCGGGATTCTGGGTCTGATTCTGATCTGCTGCCCCTTGCACACGCTCCTTTTCCGCAGGAGGGGCTTCCTCTGGGCCTTGCTCAGTTTGCAGGCCGGGGTTGGGTGGGGGTGGGCTCGAGGCAGAACCCCCATTTTGCGGCAGGGCATCGCCTGGGCCAGAAGGACTGTCAGCAACCACCGGCGGCGCTGCCGATGGCCAGTGCAGCGGGGGCAAAACCCAGGCCATTCCTACCAGGGCCAGGTAAGCCAGCGCCAGCACCCAGGGCCAGTTTGGCGGGCGCGCCTCGCGCAGGCTGGCTTCTGCTTCCGCTTGTAGCTGGCTCCGCCAGGGATGATGAAGCGGGGCTTCCAGCGCACTGCGGTAGGCCAGGCCATAGCGTCGGTCAAGCTCGGCCAGCGCACGCGGTTCTTCCCAGCGCGTGGGGTAGAGCAAGCCCAGCAAAGAGGCCAGCACCCAGGCCGGGTGTACCAGCAGGGCCAAAGGCAACAGCAAAAGGGCCAGTCCTGCGGCCAGCCAGAGCCGCACACGCCAAGCCCGCCTGATAGCCCACACGCGGTGCATACCGCCAGGGTAGGCCATACCGCCACAAAGTTATAGGGTGCAGTGCACCTTACGGCCCAACCCGCTAGAGTTGTCGCAAAACCTCTTCTGCTTGCTGGAAGTAGGTGTCTTTGGGAATGAAGACATAACCCCCCAGGCTTTGGGCAGGGTAGTAGGCCACCTCGAGCGAGAGCTCTCGCCTTATCCCTTCAAAGCGGCGAAGCTGGGCCGGGTTAAAGGCAGGCCGGGGCCGAAGCTGCACCGCCTGGGACACACGCTCGATAAGAAGGGCCAGATAGGCCGCGATTCCCCAGCTTTGAGCTGCTTTCACAAGAGGTAGTCTAGTCGGAAACGGAAGGCAAAGGATGAGTTAGAGCAAATCTGCTGTCGCTCTAGTTCCGGCTAACCTTGCGGTTCAAAAAGTCCATCAGCACATACCGCCCGATGTTGCCGGGGGTGGTGAGGTAGGCCTTGCCCTTGGTGATCTGGGTGAGCTTCTTGACGAAGGCCAGCAACTCGGGCTCCCTTGCCAGCATAAAGGTGTGGATGGGAATGCCCTCCTTGCGGGCCAGGGTGGCCTCTTTTAGGGTCTCGGCCAGGATCACGGGATCGAGGCCCCAGGCGTTCTTGTAAATCTGGCCCGAAGGCAGGGTGAGCGCTGAGGGCTTGCCATCGGTGATCATGATGATCTGCTTCATCTCGCCGCTCATCTTCTTGAGCATCTTGCGGGCCAGCTTGAGGCCCTCGGCGGTGTTGGTGTGGTAGGGCCCCACCTGCACGGTGGGGAGCCTGCCCAGCGGTACTTCCTCGGCGCTGTCGTGGAAGACCCCAAAGCGCACCTGGTCGCCGGGGTACTGGGTGCGGATCAGGTGGGCCAGGCCCAACGCCACGCGCTTGGCGGGGGTGAAGCGGTCTTCGCCGTAGAGAATCATGGAGTGCGAGCAGTCCAGCAGCACCACCGTGTTCATGGCGGCGGTGTACTCGGATAGCTCGATGGTCAGGTCGCGCTCCTCGATATTTTCCAGCCCCTTCATCACCACCTGCTTGAGCGTCTCGCCGATGTTGATGTTGGGTTGGTCGCCAAACTCGTAGGGCTTGGTCTCGCCGCTCGATTCCACCCCCGAGGCAAAGTGCCGCGTGACGTGCGCCCCTGGGGCGTTTTTGCCCAACGAACCCAGCAGGGTACGCAGGCTTTTGAGGCCCAGAAAGTCCACCGATTTGTTGGTGAGCTCGAGGCGGGTGTCCTGGGCCTCACCCCGCATACCTTGGCCCTGGGGGGCGGTGGGGTCGTTGCCGGGCAGCCGGATGAAGCCCTCGTCCTGTAGGCGTTGCATCAGGCGCTGCAGCTCCTGGCCCAGCCGGGTTTCCTGAAAGTTCTGGGCATTGCGGGCCTCTTGCAGCCACTCCTCGGGAATGCGGTCTTGTTCCAGCAGGGCTTGCAGCAGCGCGTCCATCAGGTCTTCGGCGGTGGGGCCGCGGTTGGGGTCGGGCTGGTAGCGGTTGTAGGGGTCGGAAAAGCCCGAGTCCATCAGGAAGTCCTGGATCATGTCCATCAGGTCGGCGCCGGTGAGGTCGTCGAAGCCGGGTTCGTATTTGGAGTATCGGACGCGCATGGGTGGCTCCTTTGGGTTCAGTTGCCGCTTCCCCAGCGTTCGCGCTCCCGTTCGATGGGGGCGCTGTAGCTTTCTTCACCCCTGGCGATTTTTCTGCGGCCCGCCAGACCTTCGAGGATAAACTCCCCCGCCGCCACCAGGGCTTCGGGGGTGGACTGGGGTTCCAGTTTTTGGGCGGCAGCAATCAGCCCCGGCACTTTTTCCATTTCCTTCAGCACCGCTTTAGAGCTGCCCTCGGGCAGGGTGAGGAGGTTGCCCTCGGCGAAGTACTGCACGATTTCATCCACCGGCAAGCCCCGGGCCCGTTCGCCATACGACAGGCCAAAGGCTTTGAGGAGCAAGTCCTTAGCCACCCGTTCGGCTCCCTGCAGCTCGCCCTCGTACTCCAGCTCGATTTTGCCGGTAATGGCCGGCAGCGCCGCATAGAGGTCTAAGGGCCGGGCCACCGGGCGCTCGCCCACCTGCAGCGCGCGGCGCTCGGCGTTGGAAGCCACCAGCTCGAGCAGGCTGATGGAGAGGCGCTGCGAGACCCCCGAGGTCTTGTCCACCCGCTTGTCCTCGCGGGCCACAAAAGCCACCGCTTCCGAGGCCTCGGCCACGTAAGCGGGTATGTACATGCCTTCCTCTCGAGCCACCCAGGCTTCCTGAAGGGTGATGGAAAGGCCTTCCTCGAGGGTGCGGGGGTAGTGGGTGCGGATTTCCGAGCCGATGCGGTCTTTGAGGGGCGTGACGATCTTGCCCCGGGCGGTGTAGTCCTGGGGGTTGGCGGTGAAGGCAATCCACACATCGAGCATCAGCCGCACCGGGTAGCCCCGGATCTGCACATCGCCCTCCTGCAGGATGTTGAAGAGGGCCACCTGTACCTTGGGGGCCAGGTCGGCTACCTCGTTGATGCCAAAGATACCCCGGTTGGCCCGGGGCAGAAGGCCGTAGTGGACGGCTTCCAGATCACCCAGGCCGGTACCCCGCTTGGCCGCCTTGATGGGGTCGATGTCGCCCAGGATGTCGGCCACGGTGGTGTCGGGGGTGGCCAGCTTCTCTACATACCGCTCCGAGCGGGGAATCCAGACGATGGGGGCCTCGTCGCCGGCTTCTTCCAGCAGGCGTTTGGCCTCTGCCGAGAGCGGAAAGAGGGGGTTATCGCGGATCTCGGTGGGCAGGGCGGGTATCTCGTCGTCCAGGAGTTCGGTAAGCTGGCGCAGGATACGGCTTTTGGCCTGACCGCGCAACCCCAGCAGAATAAAGTTGTGGCGGGCCAGGATGGCATTGACCAGGTTGGGAATTACCGAGTCGTCGTAGCTTTGAATACCAGGAAATAGTCGCTCACCTACACGAAGTTTGGCAATCAAGTTTTCCCGCGCCTCGTCCTTTACGCTACGGCGGAGTTTCTCCAGGGGGTAGGTGCGCTTGAGTTCTCCGAGGGTTCGGGCTTTGGTCATGGCTCAAGTCTAGACCGGCTGGCCCCAAGACTGTGTAAATCAGATTGGTATTGCGAAAAACGCACGTGGTAGAGCTGAACCAATGAACCAATACCAGCATCGGCAGTCTTCATTCGCTAAGCAGCAGGGCCACCACCAGCCGCCCCGGCCCATGCACCCCCTTGACCATAATCTGGCCGATGTCGGCAGACTTGCTGGGGCCCGAGTGCAGCCCCAGGGCCGCAGGCAGCTCGGCTTTTAGCACATCCAGGGCCTCCCCAAGGCTTACGTAGAACCTGCTCGCGGGCACAAACACCAGGTGGGACGGCGGCAAAAGCTGGGTACGGCGGCCTTCCCGGCTGCTCAGGATGACCGTGCCGGTCTCGGCCACCGCGCCAAGGGCCCAGGAGATGCCCAGGGGAGCTTCTTCGGGGGGCAGAACCGGCAACCTGGGGTGCAGTTCCGGCGGAACGGTGCGGCCCACCGCCACCCCGGCAAAGGTCTGGGCAAAGCGAGCCAGCCATTCCTGGGCGGCCTCGAGGTGCTCTAGCCGCACCACCTCTCCCCCGTTCCCCGTCAGGCGCTCGCTGAAGAGGGCCAGGGCCTCCGCTTGTGGCAGTCCTGGCTGCACTAAAGGCTCAGGCAGTGCGGGCTGAGGACGGTGCTCGAGGCTCCGCCTTATACGGGCCAGGATGCGGTCGCGCATACCGGGAGTATAGCAGTAATCCTGTCGTTAACGCGATTCCAACAAAGCCCCCCTGGGCAAGGGAGAGTGGCTTGGCAGAGGCCAGGAACCTTTTGATTGCTTATAGAGACGATGTTCCCTTAGCATAGGGTCAAATGATCCTGATCCTCAACGGCCCCAACCTGAACCTTCTGGGTAGGCGTGAGCCTGAAATTTACGGCCACACCACCCTCGAGGAGCTCGAGGAACTCTGCGAAGCCTGGGGCGCCGAGCTGGGCCTGGGGGTGGCCTGCCGCCAGTCTAACTTCGAAGGGCAGCTCGTGGAATGGATTCAGCAAGCCGCAGACGAGGGCTTCCGGGCCATTGTGCTAAACCCCGGAGCCTTCACCCACTACTCGCTGGCCCTGCTGGACGCCATCCGGGGGCAGCGCCTGCCCGTAGTGGAGGTGCACCTGTCCAACCTTCACGCCCGCGAAGAGTACCGCCGCCACTCGGTTACGGCCATGGCTACTAAAGGCATCATCTCGGGCTTCGGGCCGATGTCCTACAAGATGGCGCTGGTCTATCTGGCCGATCTGTTAGAGGCCCAGCCATGAGGGTGCATTGGCAGGAAGTGGCAATGGTCTTCGCCATTGTCTGGATTTTTAGCATCGTCGCGCAGATCCAGCAGATGGGCTTTTGGGCTTCGCTGCTGGCGGGCCTGCCGCTGGGCCTGCTGGCGGGGGCTCTTTACTGGCTTCTGATGCCCTGGGTTATCCGCTGGGCCGCCAAGCAAAAACAGAACGTGCAGGACAACGAAACCAAACAATAAATGGCAAGGGTCTATCTCGGGTTAGGCAAGCTACCAACCCAAACCGCAAGGGCCCTTTTGCGGTAGCATGGGGCCATGTCCCTCGAGTGGGCCTTAGGGGTTCTGATTTTGCTGCTGCTGGTGGCGCTGGTCTCCTTTCAG
Organism: Meiothermus cerbereus DSM 11376; assembly: GCF_000620065.1. Lineage (NCBI taxonomy): Bacteria > Thermotogati > Deinococcota > Deinococci > Thermales > Thermaceae > Meiothermus > Meiothermus cerbereus. The sequence continues at coordinate 45,787 of NZ_JHVI01000001.1, forward strand.
CTTGGACGCCTGAGCCGACCGACTGGCCCTGCGGGCAGACCTCACCAAAAACCCAGCCATCCCTCAGTGTTTGTAGATATGGATGACAAGCCCCCCCCCGGAGATCGACTTCGAAGCAGGCATCCGCGCCAATCAGCGCCGCAAAAACCCCAGCCGGGATGAAGCCTCTGGCTGATACCGGGCTGACCAGCGCGGCTCATCATTAAAGCGTGGAAGGCTTGCTTGCGTTATTGCTGCTGCTGGTGGTGGCCCTACCGGTTATTGCCCTCTTATGGCAGGGCCTCCTGGAGAACAGCCCTGCAGAAGAAGTACCGGACTGATCAGCCTTTCCAGGCTGCGGCAATGGCATTCCCAACTGAGCGGCGCAGTTCTTGGTGCCGGCTGGGGTGTACGCGGTTGGTCAGCAAAGCCCAGGCGTACCCCCGCTCAAAATCCAGCCACACGCCGGTTCCGGTAAACCCGGTGTGGCCCAGGGTCTGACGGCTGCACAGGCTGCCACCACTAAAAGCAGGCTGGGGGATTTGCCAGCCCAAAGCGGCGGCGCATTTCTGCCAGGGCCGCCGGGGAAAGCACCCCACCTTGCACCAGGCGCTGAGCATAGTTTAGAACCTGTGCAGACCGCTCTAAATCATCCCTGGTTGGGCTACAGCGCGGTTTGATTGAACCCTCGCAAGTGCCATAATGAGCCCATGGCAGAGCTCTATCACATCGGCTTTGGGCCCCAAGACCTAGGCGACAATCCCCCCACCCTGGCCATTCTGAGCGGCGACCCCAACCGCGCCACCCGGATTGCCCACACCAAGCTAAGCCAGGTCAAAACCCTCTCGGAGAACCGTGGCCTGAATAGTTACCTGGGCCGTCTGCCCAACGGACGCCCGGTTATATCGGCCACCAGCGGCATGGGCGCCCCCAGCCTGAGCATTGTGGTCAACGAGCTGGTGCAGGTAGGTATCCGCACCATCATTCGGGTAGGCACCAGCGGCTCCATCCAGGAGGAGGTACGGCCCGGAAGCGTGGTGATTTCCAAAGCCGCCCTGTGCCGCCAGGGAGCCGCCAACGACATTGCCCCACCCGAGTACCCCGCCAGCGCCGACCCTTTCCTCACCGTAGCCCTGGTGGAGGCCGCCAAGCGGATGGGCATCGAGTACGCCCTGGGCATCACTGCTTCGGTGGATACCTTCTATGAGGGCCAGGAGCGCACCGGGTCGGCCAACCCGCATCTGTTGCGCTCCTTGCAAGGCATCACCGAAGAGTACCGCAACCTGCGGGTACTCAACTACGAGATGGAGGCCGGAACCCTATTCAAGATGGGCAACGTCTATGGGTTTGCCGCAGCCTGCATCTGCGGCATCATCGCGCAGCGCACCAAGGCCGAGCAGCCCATCCTGGAAGCCAAGGATTTGGCCGTGCAGAGGGCCATAGATGTGGCCATGGAGGTTGCGGCGCAGTTCGCGTAGCGCACGAGCGGCCAAAAGCCCCGGCTCCGCCAGATTGTAATACAGGCTACGGAGCAAGCTTTTCATGTAACACCCGCATACCCTAAAGAAACTCTCATACCAGCGACCCTGCCCCCAGGGCAATTTGGGGCTTGATAAAAGCAAAAACCCGGCAACCCTGCATGAAAACATTAATGAAACCAGCTAAATTGCCCTTGACTTTAATCACAGGCTGGCGTTACTTATAGCACCTGATGCCACCCCGCCGACACCCAGTGCGTTACACCCTGTGGCTGGCCCGAACCGGAGCCGCCCCTAAAACGCTCTCGCTCCCGGTGTGGGTTCCAGTGGTACTGGTGCTGGGGCTGCTCGGTTGGAGCGGCCTGAACCTCTGGCTCTGGCAGCGCACCGCCGAGATGCGCAGTCTTCAAATTCAGCTGGTGAGCCTTTCGGATCAGGCCCGCAAGCTCAACAACCAGTTGGCGGCCGAGCGCACCCGTAACAACGCCCTGAGCCAGGACGCGCAAAACATTCTTAAGCAGCTTCGGGTGCTCGAGGACGAGATCAACACCTTACGCGAGCGGGCCGGAATGCCCAAAATCAAGCTCACCCCAAGCCGTAACGAAGGCGGGGGACGTGGGGGTGCTGCGGCTCCGGCGGCGCTGGAGGATGTGCTGCGGTATGCCGACCAGCAAACCGCGGCCCTTGCCGATAAGCTTGGCGAGGTATCCCCAGCCCTGAACGAGGCCCTAAGGCGCGAGGCGGCCATGCCCTATGGCTACCCCATCCGCGGGCAGACCCGCATCACCTCGTATTTCGGCTATCGCCGTAACCCTTTTGGCTGGGGTTTTGAGTTCCACAACGGGGTCGACTTCTCGGCCTCCTACGGCACCCCCGTACAGGCCACTGGCGCTGGTGTGGTGGTCGAGGCCGGCTGGAAGGGCCCGTTTGGCCTGGCGGTGGTGTTGGATCATGGCTACGGCTACCGCACCTTATACGGGCATTTATCTTCCATCTCGGTACGGGTTGGGCAGCGCCTCGAGCGCGGTGAGCGGGTGGGCCTGGTGGGTTCCACAGGCCGCTCCACCGGGCCGCACCTGCACTACACCGTCTTCCGCAACGGGGGCGAGGTTAATCCAAACCGCTACCTCGACTAGCATCAGGCATCGGCCCAGACACAAAAGGGTATGATCCGGGGGTTGGTTTGCAGGAAGTTCTACCAGAGCGGGGGTGTAAACTATGGCGGTGTTAGGCGCAGGACGTAAATCCAACCCAGCTACGCTCACCTACCTGAGCGAAGGCAGCGAGATCGAAGGCAACCTGAAGACCCCCGGCAACACGCGTATTGACGGCAGGGTCAAGGGTTCGGTAGTGGTCGAGGGCGACCTCGAGGTCGGCAGCAACGCCCACATAGAAGGCGATCAAGTCAAGGCCAATAACATTATTGTGCATGGGCAGATTCACGCCCAGATTATCGCCAGCGGCAAGCTGCACATCACCAAGAGCGCCAGGGTAGAAGGGGACGTGCGGGCGATGTCGCTGGATGTGGAGGCTGGCGCGGTTTTTGTCGGGCGCAGCCAGACCGGCGAGCCCCGTGCCCTCCCCCAGAACACCCGGACAGGCAACAGCCCGTAACCCAAGCCAGCCTGAGCCATTGAGCCTGGCAGCCTACAGCGTTGGCTTGTCGGACTGGAGTCCAGCGGAAGTGCTTTGCCCCTTCCGCTGAGCACCTGGGGCGCGGGTCAGTAATCACTCGACCCAAAGTCGGTCCCGTGTAGGCTGGTAAGGTTATGGCCAGAGCGCCCCACCCCCTCGCCTCGAGCGTTACCCTAACGGTGCCGCTCTGGCTGGTGGCTGTTTTGCCGATTTTGCTGGTAGCGGTGGTGCTGCTGGGATGGGTCAAAAGCTCGAGCCAACGTGAGCAGTTGGCCCAGCTTGAGGCCCAGGCCCGCAAGCTTAGCCTGGAGCTCGAGGCCGAAAAAAGCCGCAACGAAGCCTACAGCATCGAAGCTGTCCAGCTCCAGCAAAGCCTTACCGTGCTGGAGGCCGAAATTAACCGGCTGCGGGTCAAGGCCGGTCTGCCCAGGATTCGCCTGGTACCCGAGCCATCCCAGTCCAACCCGGTACCCAAACCGATCGGCGCCCCCAGAGGGGCTGGTGAGCCCATCGACCCGGGCAGCCTGCTGCTCAGCCTGCGCTCACAGGTTGGGAATTTTGCTGCCGAGCTCGAGGCCACCGCCCTCGCCCTAAACAACCCACCTCCACCCGACCCCCAACCGGGACGCATCTTGCGGCGTCCTCCGCCCCCCACCCTGGCCCGCACACCCCAAAACCGCTCCCCCGACCCGGCGCAATTCATCCCCACCGGCCTGCCCTTGCTGGTCGAAGCCAGCCTTACCTCGGCCTTTGGCTACCGCACCAACCCTTTTGGCGGCGGAGCCTACGAATTCCACAACGGGGTAGATTTTGCTGCCCCCGAAGGCACCCCGGTATATGCCACCGCCACCGGCACGGTAAGCGAGATGGGCTGGAACCCCATTTTTGGGCTAATGGTGCTGCTAGACCACGGCAATGGCCTGCACACCCTGTATGGCCACCTCGCCTCCTCATATGTTGAAAAAGGCCAGCAGGTCGGGCAGAGCCACCTGATTGGCGCAGTGGGTTCTACCGGACGCTCCACCGGGCCGCACCTGCACTACACCGTCTATCGCTACGGGAAAGCTGTTGACCCTTTGCCCTTTATATCCGGAAAAAGCATTCGTTGAGAGATCGGGCTTTTGCACCCGGGCCTTGTAAACAACGATCTAAAGTTACACAAGAATCATACACACCTTATACAAAAGTTGCTTAGCCTACGGTAGTTGGCGATGGCCAGCCAAATACTGTTCATGGTTTAAAAAAACCAAACGTGGAGGCAACAGCTATGATCGGAGCAGACACACCCATCACCACAGGTCAGTATCTTTTGGTATACAACATGCTCTCCCTAACCATCGCAGGTATGGCTGCGGGGGGACTGTTTTTTCTCTTTGCCCGCAGCTTCATCTCCCCTAAGTACCACCTGGCCATGTACCTCTCCACTCTGGTTTGCTGGATTGCCGCTTACCACTACTACCGTATCTTCCAAAGCTGGCAGGACGCGTACGTTGTTGGCACAGGCAGCAACGCTGGCTTATACCTGCCCAGCGGCACCCTGTTCAACGACGCGTACCGCTACGCAGACTGGTTGCTTACCGTTCCTCTTCTCTTAGCTGAACTGATACTTGTGCTGGCACTTCCAAGGGCAACCACAAACAACCTCCTTTTCAAGCTAATTACTGCTGCAGTCCTGATGCTTGTACTCGGGTATCCAGGCGAAGTTTCAACCGATAACGGCACACGCTGGCTTTGGGGAACCCTTTCCAGCATACCTTTTGTCTACATCCTGTACGTGCTTTGGGTTGAACTGACAAAGGCGCTGGATAAGCAGCCAGAGCGGGTCAAGCTCCTTACCAGAAACATGCGCCTTTTGCTGCTCGCCTCCTGGGGCTTTTACCCAATCGCTTACCTGATTCCTACCCTGGGTGTGGGCGATGCAGTGGGTATTGTGGGTTTACAAGTGGGTTACAGCCTGGCCGATCTGCTCGCTAAGCCGGTCTTTGGCTTCCTGCTGTACGCCATTGCACGCGAGAAAACACTGGCAGACAACCCGAAGTTTGACGAAGAGCGCGTCGCCGCCATAAGCCGCTCCTAAAAATTCTTGCCATGAAAAACCCGCTTCCCAGGGGGTTTTTAGTTTTGCAGTATTCGGATGTTGTTTGTACCTTGTTCAAACAAAGGGGGTTTCGCCCGATTCTCATTCTGCGGTATAAGATAGGGCGTTATGGCCTTAGAGCGGCTTTTCCGCCGTCGCCGGGCACAGGGCGAGGCAAGGGATATTCCCGAGCTGTGGGTCAAGTGCCCCAAGTGCGACGCGCAGATATACAAGAAGGACCTCGAGACCAACCTGCACGTATGCCCCAAATGCGAGCATCACCTGCGTATGTCTGCCGATAAGCGCATCGAGATGCTGGCCGATGCAGGTAGCTTTGAGCAGATTACCGGCCTCAAACCCACCGACCCCCTGGGCTTCGTGGACACCGAACCCTACCCCAAGCGGCTCGAGCGCTACCAGAAAGAAGCCGGGCGGCCCGACGCCATAGTGGGCGGGAGGTGCACCATTGGCGGTGTGGAGAGCGTGCTGTTGGTGATGGACTATGCCTTTGCGGGCGGTTCGATGGGCAGCGTGGTGGGCGAAGAAATTACCCGTGGCATCGAGCTGGCGGCCCAGGAAAACCGGGCGGTGGTGATCGTCTCGGTCTCGGGTGGGGCCAGAATGCAGGAAGCAGCCCTCTCGCTCATGCAGATGGCAAAAACCACCCTGGCCTTAGACCGGCTTTGGGCTAAAAAACTGCCCTATATCTCGATCCTCACCGACCCCACCACCGGGGGGGTAACGGCCAGCTTCGCCGCTATTGCCGATGTGATTTTGGCCGAGCCAGGCGCCCTGATTGGTTTTGCCGGGCCGCGGGTCATTAAGCAGACCATCCGCCAGGATTTGCCCGAGGGCTTCCAGCGTTCGGAATTTTTGCTCAAGCACGGCATGGTGGATCAGGTCGTAGACCGTCGCAAGCTCAAGGAAACTGTGGCAAAAATACTGAAGCTACTGCACCCCAGGACGGTGAACCATGCTGAATAGGGGTCGGGTCAGGCCTGGACTGGCGTGGGCAACCCCAGCGGGCCTTAAAGGGGGTACCCATGCCGCTTGAGTTCGAGAAGCCCATTGAAGAGCTCGAGGCCAAAATAGCCGAGCTCGAGGGGTTTGCCGCCAGCAGCGGGGTAGACCTCTCGGGAGAGATTCAGGTTCTGCGGGAGCGCTTAGCCCAGCTCAAGTCCGAAACCTTCGAGAACCTGTCGCGCTGGGAACGGGTACAACTGGCCCGCGCCCCTGGCCGACCCACCACTCTCGAGGTCATCGGGGGCATCATGACGGAGTTTGTGGAGCTCTACGGAGATCGCACCTATGGTGAGGACCCCGCTGTGGTGGGGGGGCTGGCCCGCTTCGAGGGTACCTCGGTGGTGGTGGCAGGCCACCAGAAAGGCCGCGATACCAAGGAAAACATCCGGCGCAACTTTGCCATGCCCCACCCCGAGGGCTACCGCAAGGCCATGCGCCTGATGGATCTGGCCGACCGGTTCGGACGGCCCTTTATCGCCTTCATCGACACCCCAGGAGCCTACCCTGGCATCTCTGCCGAAGAGCGCGGCCAGGCCTGGGTGATTGCCCAGAGCATCCAGCGCATGGCCCGCCTGCGGGTACCGGCCATTGCCATCATTCTGGGCGAGGGGGGTTCAGGAGGGGCCCTGGCCATTGGCGTGGGCAACCGCGTGCTGATTCTGGAAAACGCTTGGTACTCGGTCATCTCGCCCGAGTCCTGCGCGGCCATCTTGTGGCGCGACGCCAAGGAAGCGGCCAAAGCCGCCGAGGCCCTCAAGCTCTCGGCCCCCGACCTCCTGAGCCTGGGGATCGTGGATCAGATCATCCCCGAACCAAGCGGCGGCGCCCACCGCGACCCTGCTGCCACCCTGGTCAATATCAAGCAAGCCCTGGCAGCCACGCTCAAAGAACTCTCGAGCCTGGGTCCCGAGGAGCTCTTTGAGGATCGCTACCAGCGCTTCAGGGGCTTGGGACGCTATCAGACCTGACTGGATTGTTCCCTTGGTGTGGTGAGCCTGAGCAATGGCAGGTGATGCCGGATTCAAAAAGATAGTCTTCAAACAAAATAAGTTGGTTCGCCACCATTCGGTGACGAACCAACCAAATCTGGTATCAGACAAGTCGGCTGCGCAGCCACGAAGAGGCAAAGTCGATGATGTTGACCACAATCACAATCGCAATAACCCCCACAATCATCTGGTCGTACTGCCCCGAGGCCATCTTCTCGTTGATGAAGTAGCCGATGCCACCTGCGCCCACCAGGCCCAGCACCAGCGAGGAGCGGAAGTTAATCTCGAAGTTGTAGACCGTGTACGACACAAACAGCGGCAACACCTGGGGCAGAATGGCCCAGCGCACCACATTTACTCCCGAAGCACCGGTGGACTCGAGGGCCTCCACCGGCCCTTTATCGGCGTTTTCGATAGCCTCGGAGTAGAGTTTGCCCAGCTCGGTCAGGGAGTGAATGGCAATGGCCATCACCCCCGCAAAAGGCCCCAGTCCTACCGCCGCCACTAAAATCAGGGCAATAATCAGGGTAGGCACCCCCCGCAGCACATTCAAAAACAGGCGGGTCAGGTAAAACACCGTACGCATCAAGGGCGTACCCGCGGTTACGTTGCGGGCCGCCAGAAACGAGATGGGCATGGCAAAAATCGCGGCCAGAAAGGTGCCCACCAGGGCCATCTGCACCGTTACGGCGATCTGGCTCAACACCTCCTGGAGGGGGTAGCGCTCTGCAGCAACATCGGCCAGCATGGGCGGCCAGGCTTTGTCGGCGAACTGCTGCAGGAAGGGCCAGCCCTCCACCAGTTTGTTGAGGTCGAACTCGGTGGCATCGAACGCCGGTATTAAGAAACTCACCACCAGGGCAATCAGGATGCCTGCGCGGAAATCGTCGGGCTCTTGCAGGGCCGGGTTTCGCAGCAGCACCAGCCCTGCCCCCAGCATTAGCCCCGCTAAAAAGAAAACCCCAAAAGCCCCGTACTGGGTGGTGGCCGGTTGCACCAGACGGAAGCCCTGGCTCGAGGCCTGCTGGGGTATGGCCCCTTGCAGGTCGGAGAGGCCCTGAATGGGCTTTAGTTCGTCCTGGCCCAGTTCCTTGCGTATTGCGTTGAGCTCGGGCAGGGCCCGGTTATAGGATTCAACCATCTCCTGCTGGCTCTGGGGAGATGTAGAGAAAAACAGCTTGTAGTAGCCCAGGCTTTTGGGAAGGTAAGCCCCACCCCCTTGAGGCGTGTGAAACCAGAAGAAGGCCAGAACCCCTGCCAAAGCCGCCAGCAGCAGAATGGGAATGCGTAGCTGGGGTCGGCTAAAGGAAAGCAGGGCAATCGAGCCTGCTACCAAAGCCGCCACGAGCAGTTCCATCAGACCATTAACGGGCTGCAAGCGAACCAGCTGGGCTGGCTGCAAATACCAGCTCCCGGCGGCCACCACCACCGCTACTCCCCCCAGCACCCCACCCCATCCAGCAGCTTTTCCACCTCGAGGGGCCAGCACCAGGGCTACAAGCACACCCAAAGGAATCAGCAGCAGCAGGGGATAAAATGGCGTTAAACCTAGCAGCGTGGGATCGATGGTGTCGCGGCTCAGGAAGCCCCTGGCCCGGCTAAAAGGGAAGGCCGCAAACACCACCAGCAGGGCCATCCCCGCCCCTACAATCCAGCGTCGCATGGAACCCCTGGCCACGCCCATCAGCACCGCCAGCGCCAGCCCGAACAGGGTGTAAAGCAGCAGTCCGGTCATGCCAGCATCTCCTTGCGTTCGTAGAGGTCGTCCACCATCGCCTCGGAAAGCTGCGCGGGCGGGCCATCAAACACCAGTCGCCCCCGTTTGAAGGCGACGATGCGCTTGGCGTACTTCAAGGCCAGGTCGAGGGCATGGATGTTGATGACCACCGTAACCCCGTCCTGTTCGTTGAAGCGCTTGAGGGTGCGCATCACCTCCTCCGACAAAACCGGGTCGAGGTTGGCGGCAGGCTCGTCGGCCAGCATCAGGGTGGGTTGCTGGGCCATGGCCCGGGCAACGGCCACCCGCTGTTGCTGCCCGCCCGAGAGCGAGTCCACTCGAGCGTTCTCCTTGGCCGCCAGATCCACCCGCTCGAGCTGCTGCCGAGCAATGCGGTAGTCGGCCTCACTGTACAAACCCAGCAAACCACGCCAGGTCGGAAGGTAGCCCAGGCGGCCATGCAAAACGTTATCGAGGGCGCTCAAACGGTTGACCAGATTGAACTGCTGAAAAATAAACCCCACGGTGCGGCGGTACTTTTGCAGTTCGCGCTTGGGCAGCTTGGTAATGTCGGTGCCATTCACCACCACCGAGCCCGAGGTAGGAATCAAGAGCCCATTCAGGGTACGCAAAAAGGTGCTCTTGCCAGCACCCGAACGTCCAATTACGGCGACAAAATCACCTGGGGCAATCTCGAGGTTCACATCCATCAAAACCTTGAGGGGCCCCTTGGCGGTTTGGAAGGTCTGGTTAAGGTTTCGGACTTCAATCATGTGTCCTCCAGGGCGCATAGCTTTGCATTGGCTTGCCTTTTTGCCACCAGTCCTGTCGGCAAAACACACGTCCAGCACAGTTTTTTTGCTTTCGGATGTGGCAAAGCTCTTCGTATCCGGTTTCGTCCTCTTTCGCCCGGCTTTTTCATCAAATCATAAGCCCCCAGCCAGCACCGGGGGCAAAAGAGCGCCAGAGGTCTATTTGGTCTTATTGACCGGCCACTTTGCGGGCCTGGCGCACCACATCGTAGTCGGAGTCCTGGGCAGGAATCATGTAGTCGATGCGGTAAAGGTTGAACAGAAGCTTATTTTCCGGAGTTTTGATGCCCTGCAAAGCAGCGGCAATGCCCCGCGAAAGGGTGGGGTACTTGGTAATGAATTGCTTAGAAACCGAGAAGGTATCGCCAGGGATAGGCCTGGAGTAGAAAATTGCTGTGAGCTGGGCGGCTTCCTCGGGTTTGAGGAACTGCGTCCAGGCCCCGCTTTTGTTGCGGGTATCGTTGGCAAAAGTAGCGCAGGCATCCACCGACTTGTTAAGCACAGCCAGCACGCAGGCATCGTGCCGGCCCGCAAAGGTCTGCTTGGCGAACAGCTTGTCGGGGTCGAAGCCGGCCCCTACCACCGCTGCACGGGGGAAAACGTACCCGGCGGCCGAGTTCTTATCAACCCAGGCGATGCTCTTACCATCAAGCCCCTGGAGGTTCTTAATGCCTGAGTCTTTACGCACGATAATGGCGCTCCAGTAGAAGGGGCTGGAGCCGCGCACGCTCTTGAGGAGCACCTGAGCCCCCACATCCTGGTTGGCAATCACGTAGCCATCGGGGGGGAAGAAGGCAAAGTCGAGGTTGCCCCCGCGCATGGCCTCAATCAGGCCCCGGTACTCGGTAGGGATGAAGATTTCCACCTCGATGGCCCCCTGGAAGCGGCGCTCGAGATAGTCTGCGATGGCCTGAGCCGCCGGACGAAGCTGGTCAGAGTTCTGGGTGGGGTTGAAGCCAATGCGCACCTTGATTGGGTTCTGAGCCAGACCCATCGACAGCGCAAAAGCCAGCAAAGCCAAAATGAGAAACAGGCTGCGTTTCATACGCCGAATAGCCTACACCAGCTTGTGTCAGAATTGAATCAGGTCAACATTTTAAGCGACCAGGATGTTGTTTATATCGCCATCTACAAAAGTTTGGTGCTTGCTTAGCACAGTATTCCTGTAATCTCCTGCGGACTCCTCAAAGCGGGCATGATTTACAATGCACAGCATATGCAAGCACTCATCTTCGATTTCGACGGCACCATTCTGGATACCGAAAGCAGCGAGTTCCAGGCCTGGCAGGAGGTGTATCGGCAGTACGACCTCGAGCTCCCGCTGGATTACTGGCTCCCCTTCATCGGCAATAACTCGATTTCTTTCGACCCTGCCGACAACCTGGAAAAGCTTTTGGGCAAACCCCTGGACAAAAAAGGCCTCGAGCGATGGGTGGAAGCCCGCAAGCAAACCCTCAATCAGTCTTTACAGCCCCTGCCGGGGGTGCTGGACTACCTCGAGGCCGCCCAGGCTATGGGCCTCAAACTAGGGGTCGCCAGCAGTTCCAGACGGGCCTGGGTGGAAGGTCACCTGGAGCGCTTGGGGTTGTTGGGGTATTTCCAGGTCATCCGCACCAAGGAGGACGTGGCCCTTACCAAACCCGACCCAGCCCTTTTTCTGCGGGCTGCCGAAGGGCTGGGGGTTTCTCCCGCTCAGACCATCGTGCTCGAGGACTCGCTTAACGGGGTGCTGGCGGCCAGGTCGGCGGGGGCTTTTACGGTGGCTATTCCCAACGCCCTTACCCAACACCTTGACCTGAGCCAGGCCGACCTGCTGCTCAGCTGTCTATGCGACCTTGCGCTGTGGGACTTACTGCGCATCGCCCAGCAGAAACGACCTACCCACCTATTCCCCATTGCTTAGAAAGCGCAAAATGCCACGGGCCAGGGCCTGAGCCAGGGTCTGGCGGTACGCCTCGGTCTGGAGGCGGCGGCCTTCTTCGGGGTGGTTGGCAAAGCCCACCTCAACCAGAATGGCGGGTATGCGGGCGTTGCGAATCACATAAAACGGCGCCTGACGCACCCCCCGATCCACCGCCCCGGTAGCCTGTACCAGCGCACCCTGCACGTAGTGCGCCAGCTGGCGGGAAAACTTCAGGTTGGACTGGGCAATCAGGTCGCGCACCAGCCGCTCCCCTACGCTCTGGGCCTCCTGGGTCAGGCGGCGTCCCAGCTCCCCACCACCGTTTTCGCGGATAACCTGGGCCAGCAAACTGGGGTCCAGGACACTGCCAAAGTAGTAGGTCTCGATGCCCTGGGCCACGTTGGGCGCACTGTTGACGTGAATTGAGACAAACAGGTTGCGCTTGGAGTTGGCCATCTCGGCCCGCAAGCCCAGGTCGGTGGCCTTGTCGGGTGAAAGGTGGGTGTCGCTGCTGCGGGTGAGCACCACCTCAATGCCCTCTTTTTGCAAGAGCTGCCTGAGGCGCAGGGCCAGGTCGAGGGTTACCTCTTTTTCCACCACAAAACCCACCGCGCCGGAGTCCACACCGCCGTGGCCGGGGTCAATTACCACCACCTTGGGCTGGGTGCGGGGTCTGGGGGGCTCGAGGCCCTTTGGTGGGGGGTTCGGTTTTGCGGGGGCCTGCGCCGAGGCCAGCACGTCCACCACCAGGCGGCGCCGGTTTCCATCCTCCAGAACCACACTCTTAATCTCGACACTGGGCTTCAGGCGCACGAACACTGTAACGCTGTTGCTGGCAACGACCACCTGGTACGAGGCCACCTGGGGCGAACTTACGTCCACATCGGCGGCCCCCACCTTGATACCCTGGAAGCGGATGGTCAGGGTATCGGGCGATTGTGCAATCTGGTACTGTGTTTTGGCCTCGAGGTCGAATACCAGTCGGGTATAGCCTTCGTGCAGGCCCAAGCGTGGAAAAGCCAGGGCTGAGGCCAGAACTACCCCCAGAAAAGCCAGCAAGCGCATCTCCTCGGAGTATAGCCAAAAAACCCCAACCGTTCTGGGGATTCGACCATACCTGCCCGGCCAAAGCCCATGATCCAGATGCCGGGGCCAAAGCAAACCTGGCCTCAAACGTAGCGCCATAACCAAACCGGGCAGGGTTGAAGATTTGCTCATTCGATTCATGCGGGAGGCTCTAAGATTTTGGGGATGAAGCGCTGGTTGATTTTGCTCACCCTTTTATCGGTGGTGGCGTCTGCCTCGAGGTTTGCCGGCTTCGAGGTCAGGCCTAAGGGCAACTCCGAACTCGACGTGGGCACCGGCATCTACACCCTGCCCACCGGTGGCACCATCACCGATAACAAGAGCGGGCTGGTGCTGGAAGCCCGTTATATCCAGTACAAGGACGGCGAGTTTATCCGGGCCCAGGGAGCCACCCTCAAGGCCAGGGAGGGCGAGTTTAGCGCCAATAGCCTCGAGTACCTGCAAAAGCCCGATACCCTGCGGATGAGCGGTGTGCGCTTTAGCTCCAAAGAGTTCAAAGCCCTCTCGGCCCAGCAGGGGCTTTTGCTCAAGGAAGAGGTGCTGGTACTGAAGGGCGAGGTGCGCTCGAGCGACCCGGCCCTCGAGGCCAGCACCCTGATTGTGGACACCAGCAAAGACCAGGCCCTGGTGCTGGGGGCCTTCACCTTCCGCGATGGGGCCACCACCCTGCGCGGCAACCGGCCCGACAGCACCCTGCTGCTGACCTTTGGCAGCGGTAAAGTGCGGGCCAACACCCGTGTTCCTGCCGAGGTCTTGAACCGCCTGCGCCCTTATGCCGATAAACTGTAGGGCGTGCGCATGGAGAGCATCGGGTGGAAGAGCCCAGGTCTGGCCGCATTTAAAGCTGTTTTCCACAGTAACCCCGCCCCAACCGAACACAAAAAAGCTGTGCTGAGCTCGTTTTTTGCTGAGCATCCGAGCAAGTGCAGCAAACCCACTGAACCCGCCGCGGCTGCAAAGGCTTTCGCGGGTTGCCAGGGCAGCCTGGCGGTTCAGATGCCCATCGGCAACAAACAGCCGCTGCTTTCCCTTCCCTCTGGTTGTCCTGTGCGCCTGCTTTTTGTGGTGGTTCTGCTATCCGGCCTGGCCTGGGCCAGCCCCGGCACGCCCTGCTCCGAACAACCCTACACCCTGGAGACGCCTGAAGGGCTGGCAGGTGGGGGCAACCTCGAGTTCGACGGCGACGTGGCTATCTTTACCGATGGGGCCTGCCTGGAAACCAAAGGCCTGCGGCTGCAAGCCCCTAGCCTGCGCTACGACCAGGCCGAAGGCCTGCTGACCGCCCAGCAAATTGAGGTAGAAACCCCTCGCTACCGCTTCTGGGCCGAAGAAAGTCAGATCAAAAACCAGGTCTTGCAAGCCCACGGAATTCGTGTAACCACCTGCCGGTGCGGCGACGACCTGCGAATGCTGTCGCAAAGCCTGCGCTTTGACACCAAGAGCGGCGAGGTAGTACTGGAAGACAGCCGGCTCGAGGCCTATCGGCTGGGCCTGGCCCGCTTCGACGCGCTGCGCCTGGATGTAAACCAGCCCCTGAGCGAAAACCTGGGCCTGCACAGCACAGAGGCCAGCACTTTGATTTTCCCCCTGCGGCTAGACTTCGACCAGGGCTTAAACCTGGGCCTGAGCGAGTTTCCCCTGTCGAACACCTTTAGCGGTAGGTTCAGCACCCGCATCACCCTGCTGGGCCTGCGCTTAGGTAGCCCCGACCCGGTGCTCAGGCTGGGGTTTTCAGGGCAGGAGGAAGGCAGGCGGGCTCGGCTCGAGCTCGACCTTAAGTCCAGCGGCCCGGCCAGCCGGGGCGAGGTGGTAGATGGTCCGGTGTTTTTTACGCACGATAGCGAAAAAGGACGCTTTGCCTTTGGCCTCAAACAGTCTTTTGCGCTGGATGGCTTTACCCTGATTCCTTACGCCTGGTTTGCGCAGGACTGGCGGGACGGAACCCCGGCCACCCAGGAGCAGGGCCTGGCCGCTGGCGCCGAGCTGCGCTACCGCTTCGAGTTGCAGGAGGGGCCTTTTCGCTTTCGCCTCGAGCCTTTTGGGGTGCTGGGCTTTTACAACCAGCCCCAGCAGTACCTGGCCTACGGCGGGCAGGTCGAAGGCCACTACCGGGCCGATTTTAGCGTACGCCTGGGCTATGCCTGGGCCATCGAGTCTACCCCCGGACGCTTCTGGCTCGAGCGCCGCGAGACCACACAAAAGCTCTCGGGCAGCCTGCAGTACCAGCAAATTCAGCTTCAGACCGAACACGACTTCCTCAAAAACCAGACCCAGGCTAGCCTGCGCATCGGCTATGCGCAAAGCTATGGCGAGGTCTGGGCCCAACTTAATAGCTGCTGGAATTGCGTAGGCAAAACTCTCAGCAACGGGCGGGACGACTGGGAGCGCCGGGAGCTGGTGGTGGGCTTTACCCCCGTTCCTCTAACTTGCACCTACGACCTCAACCTGAGCCCCCTGCTCGGGTATGATTTCCTGCGCCAGGGGGTGAGCCGCTGGGGGCTGGAGCTGCGCTATGCCGACTGCTGCTTGATCTGGCGGCTGGGCTACCAGGAAGTCCGCATCGCCCAGGACCCCAGCGAAGTACCCAATGGCAAACTAGTGTTTGGACTGGAAATTCGATGACCCGCCTGGACCGTTACATTCTGCGCGAAGCCCTGCCCGTCTTTTTGTTCGGGCTGGTGCTTTATGTGAGCTTTGGGCTCATCAGCAATATCCTGCCCAGGGCCCAGTGGATGACCACCGCCGAGCTCGGCAGCATCCTGAAGTGGCTGGCCCTGCAGGTGCCTTATGCCAGCGTGCAGGCTTTACCCATCGCCGGGCTTCTGGCGGTCATGCTGGCCTTCGGGCGGCTGGCCCGGGAAAACGAACTGCTGGTGATGCAGGCCGGCGGCATCTCGCTGCTGCGCACAGCCCGGCTGTTTTTGCTGGGTGGCTTGCTCTTGAGCGGCCTTTCCCTGGCCCTTTCGGAGTGGGTGGTGCCCTGGGCCAACCGGGCCACCGCGGTGGTGTACTGGAACGAGCTCATCCCCGAGCGCACCCCCCAGTTCAACCTGGTTGGGCGCGAGCTTGCGGTGGGCGAGTACACCCTGCGCTACGATGGCTTCGACCCCGCCAAAGACGAGTTTCAGCAGGTGCGCCTCGAGCGCTGGCAGGGCCAGAACATGACCGTAATCCTGGCGCAGACTGCCCGCCTGCAGGATCGGATAATCGTGCTTCGGAATTACAAGGTGTTCACCCTGGACTTTGCCCAGCTTCCCCTGCCCGAGTTTGCCAGCCTGGAAGCAGCCCAGGAAGGCTTGCAGGCGGTTTTTAAGGCCCAGAACATCGGCCAGCCCGGAGCAGAACTCTCAGTAAAGCTCTCCCGTAGCCGCCAAGACCTGGAAGCCCAGTACGCCGGGGGCGGCTTCGAGGTACCGGTTTCACTTTCGGAGTGGTGGCGCAAGCTCCAAGACCCCCGCACCCCACCCCGCGAGCTGCGCGAAGCCAAAGCCCAGTGGCATTCCGCCATCGCCCTGGCCCTGGCCAACCTGATGGTGATGGTGCTGGCCCTGCCTGTTGCGGTACGCCGGGCCACCAGTCCAGGCACCGCGCTGGCCCTAGCCCTGGTGCTCACCATCGCCTATTACGTGGCCTTTAGCACCGGCAAGGTACTGGCCCTCTCTGGCCCGGTTCCCCCCGAGGTCGGGGCCTGGGGCGCAAACCTGCTGGGCCTGGGGGTGGGTTTGTGGATGGGGAAAGGCATCTACCGTTGACGGTGACCCGGTTCATTGCAGCCTTAGGCTTCACCTCTGCTGGGGATCAGGGTCATGTGATATGAACCCCGCCTGAATCGTTCCGTTGGGGATTGTTGGAGCGCCATCGTTTTTCAGGCTGTTGCTACCCGCGCTTCAGGCGGGGGCCCCAGAAAAAGAACAAATCAAAGACATTTCTTGTGAACCCCTAAAAGCCGTCGAAACGCGCTGATTTTTCAGGCTGTTGGGCCCCAGCGAAAAACCACCGCACCCTTCACAAACGTTGCCATCAGGCTTAGAGGCTCGATGATTATGAAGGGTGCATTATGCTAATCCAAGGGTGTTTTTTCTATGATTTCGATTCTGGATCTCAAGCGGGAGTACCTCGAGCTCAAAGGGGAAATTGATGCTGCCATAGAACGGGTTCTAACCTCTGGCGGGTTCATCGGGGGGCCCGAAGTCGCTGCCCTGGAAGACGATCTGGCCGCCTATTTGGGCGTTCCTTACGTGGTCTCTTGCGGTTCCGGCACCGATGCCCTGGCCATTGCCTTACGGGCTATGGGAATTGGGCCAGGGGATGAAGTCATTACCACGCCTTTTACCTTCGTTGCCACCATCGAGGCCATCCAGCACGCTGGGGCCAGGCCGGTGCTGGTAGACATCGACCCTCAGACCTATAACCTTAATCCCGACCTCCTCGAGCCAGTCCTCTCGCCGCGCAGCAAGGCCATACTGCCCGTGCACCTGTACGGCCAGGTCGCGCCCATGCAAGCAATTCTGGCCTTCGCCCAAAAGCACGGGCTACAGGTGCTGGAAGACGCTGCCCAGGCCATCGGCGCGCGATATTACCCAGACCAGCCAGCAGCCCAGCCCCACGCCCACGCCGGCACCCTGGGCCACGCCGCCGGATTTAGCCTGTATCCCAGCAAGAACCTCGGTGCCTATGGCGATGGGGGCTTTATTACCACGCATAGTGAGGCCATCGCTCAGGAGTCGCGCCTGCTGGCCAACCACGGCTCCAGGGAGCGCTATCACCACCTGCGTGCGGCTGGTTACACCTCGAGGCTCGACGCCATGCAGGCTGCCATCCTGCGGGTCAAGCTGCCCCATCTGGAGGCCTGGAACGCACGCCGCCGCCAGATTGCCGCACGCTACACCCAGGCCCTGAAGGGCTACGTGCAAACCCCCTGCGAGATGCCCTACGCGCTGCACGTCTATCACCAGTACACCATCCGCCACCCCGAGCGCGACCGGCTGGCTGCCCACCTTAGACAACAGGGCATCGGTAGCAGCATCCATTACCCGGTACCGGTACACCTGCAACCCGCCTACCGCGGGCTAGCCCCTGCAGGCTCCCTTCCCGCCGCGGAGGCAGCCGCCCGCGAGGTGCTGAGCCTGCCCATGCACCCTTTCCTGGAAGAGGCCGAGGTAGAAGCAGTGGTGCGGGCGGTGCAAAGCTACGCCTGAATACTGCACATTCTATAGACCCAGACCCCTTTATACTGAGTTGCTATGCCGGAAAACCCCTTACTGCAAATCCGCTACGATATTCCTTTTAGCCAGATCCGCCCTGAGCACATCGAGCCCGCCATCCAGAGCCTGCTGGCCCAGGCCGAAGCCGAATTTCAGGCCATTTTGCAGGTAGATGGCCCGCGCACCTTCGAAAACACCCTGCTGCCCCTGGATCGGCTGGGCGAGGGGCTGGGCTACGCCTTTGGGCTGGTGGCCCACCTCGAGAGCGTGGTCTCGAGCCCCGAGCTACGGGCCGCCTACAACGCCGTCATCCCCGCCATCTCCGCTTTCTACACCCGGGTGCAGATTTCTGCCGAGCTGTACCAGGCCCTAAAAGACTTTGCGGCCTCCCCCGAGGCCCAGCAGCTCAGCCCCGACTGGGCCCGCTTCCTCAAGCTGCGGCTGGACGAGTTCCGCCGCCAGGGGGCCGACCTTCCGCCCGAAAAGAAAGCCCGCCTCGAGGCCCTCAACACCCGGCTTTCGGAGGTCACCACCCAGTTCGAGCAGAACCTCACCGACTCCACCGCCGACTGGGAGCTCTACCTGGACGAGACCCAGGTCGCGGGCCTGCCGCCCAGTGCCCTCGAGGCCGCCCGCCAGAGCGCCCGCGCCAAGGGGCGGGAGGGCTACCGCTTCACCCTGCAGCAGCCCAGCTATCTGGCCTTGCAAACCTACCTGGACGACGGCGAAATTCGCAAACAGGTCTACCTGGCCTACCACCGCCGCGCCACCGAGCTGGGCCGCGACAACCGCCCCCTGATTGACGAAATTCTCGCCCTCCGCCGCGAGAAAGCCGCGCTCCTGGGCTATGCCAACTTTGCCGACTACGTGCTGGAAAACCGCATGGCGGGCAAAGCCGAGACGGCCCTTCGCTTCGAGCAAGACCTGAAGGCCGCCTATGAGCCCTACTTCAAAAAAGAGCTGGCGGCCCTCGAGGCCTTTCGCCGGGAGCTCGAGGGCCCTCAAGCACCCCCGCTGGAGCCCTGGGACATCGCCTACTATGCGGAAAAGCAGCGCAAGGCCCTCTACCACTTCGACGAGGAAGAACTGCGGCCTTACTTTGCCCTGCCCCAGGTGCTCAGCGGGCTTTTCGAGGTGGCGCAGCGGGTGTTTGGCCTCGAGGTGCGGGAAGTACAGGGCGTGGACACCTGGCACCCCGAGGTCAAAACCTACGAGATTTACCGCGAGGGCCGGCGCATCTGCCGCTTCTTCACCGACTGGCACCCCCGCGAGAACAAACGCGGTGGGGCCTGGATGAACTCACTCATCCGCGGGGTGCGCCAGGGCGAAACTACGGAGCCCCACCTGGGCCTGATGTGCGGCAACCTGACCCCACCCGTGGGCGACCAGCCTGCCCTGCTGACCCACCGCGAGGTCGAGACCATCTTCCACGAATTCGGCCACCTGCTGCACCTGGCGCTCTCGAGCGTAGAGGTTCGCAGCCTGGTGGGCACCCAGGTGGCCCGCGATTTTGTGGAGCTGCCCAGCCAGATTATGGAAAACTGGTGCTGGGAACGCCAGGCCCTGGATCTGTTTGCCCGTCACTACCAGACCGGTGAGCCCATCCCGGACGAGCTTTTTGAGAAAATGCTGCGGGCCAGGAACTACTGGGCCGCCAACCTGGGCATGCGCCAACTGGCCTTTGGTACGCTTGACCTGGCCCTGCACGTTCACTACACCCCCAGCGATGGCGATGTCGTCACCTACGCCCGGCAGGTCATGCAACCCTTCATGCCCGCCCCGCTTCCCCAGGACTTCGCCTTCGTGGCTGGTTTTGCTCATCTATTCGGTCATCCGGTGGGCTACGCTGCCGGCTACTATTCCTACAAGTGGTCGGAGGTGCTCGACGCCGATGCCTTCTCGCGCTTCAAGGCCGAAGGCATCTTCAACCGCCAGACCGGCGAAGACTTCATCACCCACATCCTTAGCAAGGGCAACGCGGCCGATCCGGCCGAACTCTTCCGCCGCTTCCTGGGGCGCGACCCCGACCCCAAGGCCCTGCTGGCCCGGTCGGGGCTGCTGGACTAGTCGCGGCACGCCTGAATACCCAGTCCAACCAAAACCGTTGGACTGGGTAATATGAACCCCGCCTGAATCGTTCCGTTACACAGAGGTTAGGGCATCATCGTTTTTCAGGCTGTTGCTGCCCGCGCTTCAGGCGGGGGCCCCAGAAAAGACCAAATCAAAGACATTTCTTGAACGCTTTGTGCGTGCCCCATCCTGGCAAAGTCAGGATGGGGCTCAGGCGAGCCGCTTCATGCGCTCCGGCACGTGATATGAAATCTCGCTGGGTTGTTCCCTTGATGTGGTGAGCCTGAGCGGTAACAGGTAAAGGGAACACCTGTGATGGATGCCAGTATCTACGGTCGGCGTGCGCCTGTGGCCTGCGGAGCAGAGGCACCCACACCGGCCAGGCGGGCAAACTCCTTGGGGTCTACCGCGCGCGACATCCCCATTTCGTAGGTAATCAGCTTGCGCTTGTACAGGTCGGCCAGGTGAGCGTCCATGGTAATCATGCCGAGCTGGCCACCCGTTTGAATCACGTTGATCAGCTGGTGGCTCTTGCCTTCGCGGATGAGCGCCCGCACGGCCGGGGTTGCAATCATCAGCTCATAGGCCAGCACCCGCCCACCGCCAAAGGCCTTGGGTAGAAGCTGCTGGGTCAGCACCGCTACTAAGTTGTTGGAAAGCTGTACCCGTACCTGTTCTTGCTGCGACTCCGGAAACACGTCGATGATGCGGTCAATGGTCTCGGGGGCGCTGTTGGTATGCAGCGTGCCCATGACCAGGTGGCCGGTCTCGGCAGCAGTAATAGCTGCTGCGATGGTTTCGTAGTCGCGCATCTCCCCTACCAGAATCACGTCGGGGGCCTGGCGCAGCACCGAGCGCAGGGCTTTGTCGAAACCGTGGGTATCGGAGCCGATTTCGCGCTGGTTGATGATGGAAGACTTATGGCGGTGGAAAAACTCGATGGGATCCTCGATGGTCACAATGTGGCAGCGCTTCTTCTCGTTGATGTAGTCAATCATCGAGGCCAGGGTGGTGGACTTGCCCGAGCCGGTAGGCCCGGTCACCAACACCAGGCCCCGCGGGTTCAGGGCAATATCGGCCACGCCTTTGGGCAGGCCCAGCTCCTCAAAGCTTTTGATGCTGGAAGGCACCACCCGCAACACCCCACCCACACTGCCGCGCTGCAAAAAGATGTTGACCCGGAAGCGGCCTTTGCCGGGCAGGCTAAAGGAGAAGTCGAGCTCTTTTTCTTCCTCAAAAACCCGCTGCTGCTTTTCGTCCATCAGGGCATAGGTCAGGCGCCGGGTTTCCTGGGGGGTCAGGGGTTCAAATTCGGTGGGGTGAAACTCGCCATCCACCTTGACCATCGGCGGAAGACCCACCGTGATTACCAGGTCTGAGGCGCTTCGTTCTACCGCCAGGTTAAGCAGGTCTACAATATCAGGTGCTTTACTCATAGGCCTCTCCAGTTGCCAATTAGGATACGCCAGGTCGAGGGCCGGGTATGTTTATATGCCCAAGCAAAGCTTTTGAAGGTCGCTGGCGCAGCCCCCACCGACCAATGTTTTGCGCTTGCAGCACCTGGCCCTACTTGGCACCCAGGTATTTGAAGTAGCGCTCGCGCGTAATCATGCCGTGCACGGTATCGCCATCGGCCACAAACACAATCGGGTGCTGGCGGAACAGCGAACCCAGCTCACCTGCGGCGGTATCGCCAGAAACCACCGGGGCCTCGTCCCAGGGCACCAGTGAGTCGGCGATGCCGATAACGCCCACCGGATGCCCGGCCTCGAGCAAAACAGCAATATTGCCCTCGAAGGATTGTAGCGCGGTGATAACCGGCACCGGCCTGGCCAGCTTGCGGGCCGAGGTGGGGGCCAAAATACCAGCAGAAAGCAGGGTGGTGGTGGTTACTTTGACCGCTTTTTTGGCAAGCAAAAGGCTGAGGGTAAAAACCAGCAAGAAAGCCAGCCCCTCGAGGACACCAAAAAAGTTAAAGCCCTCCCACCCAAAGCGGCCTCGCCCACCCAAAGCCAGGTGTATAAGCCCCGAAACAACCAGCCCTGCAATCAGGGCTGCGAGATAAGCAATTAGACCCGCCAGGCGTAAGTCACGAACAGTTCGCATCTGGCTTCTAGTCTACACCGGCCCAAGGGGTGTCTACAGCAGAACCTGAGGCCACAGGGTTTGCGCGGGTGCACCATCACCTCCGGCACAGCCTGGGCCGTGGTACGGAGTGTTTGCGGGCTATGGCTCGAGCCACTGCAAATCCTCTACTTTGTCGATGTCCACGCCCACCTCGGCATAAGGGGTAATGAGCGCTCTGGCCGGAACCCCGATAATTTGCGAGACCCTGGCCTCGAGCCCGGCAATATCGGCCTGACCCAAAAGCACCTTAAGCAGGGTTGCAAAGCCAATCATCTGGGCCAGCGCCAGGGGTTTTTTACGCAGCTCCAGGGCCCGCCTGAGCAAAGGCAGGGCTGTAAAAAAGAGTTTTTTGTCGATGATGACCAGATTACCCCCGGTAAAGTAGCCCTCGCGAACCCGGGCATAGGTGCGGCGCATCCCAGGGAAGCGCTGCTCAATGGTTGCTTTGGCAATGATGGTATAAACGAAACCCGCCTGGGGCGCGTTTTCCAGCACCCAGCGTACAGCTTCCTGGCGCAAAAACGGCATGTCGCCGGTAGCGACCAGCACCTTGTCGCCCTCGACGGCATTAATTCCCGCCTCGAGGTTGGCAATCAGGCTGCCCTGGTCGGGCAGGGCTACCCTGGGTGGAGGGCTCAGGGGCACGGGCGGCCCCACCAAAATTACCTCCAACCCGGCCTGCGTCAGGGCCTCGAGGGTGTACTCCACCAGCGGACGGCCCCGGTAGGGCACCAGGGTTTTGCTGGCCACGCCAAACTTTTGCGCTAGGGGATCGCTGGCATAGCCTCCGGCCAACACAATCGCTTCCACCCGCTTAGTTTACCCTTGGTTGCCTGCCTCTCTTTACCCAGGCCCCACCAACCGATACCCTAGTGGCATGGACGACCTACTCGAACGGCTGGGAAACTATCTGGTCTGGCGCATTGGTAAGGCCGAGGGTGAGGAGGTGCTGGTGGTACGGGTCGGGCTGGCCTCAGCCACCCCCGAGTTCGGCCATCTTGCACGCCTGCGTAACGTATCCGATGAGGAAATCGAGCAACTAGCCCAGGCCGGGCAGCTACGCATCGAGTGGGTCAACTGATGGTACTGGAAAAGTCTTTCAACCTACGGCTGGCAGAACCCCCTGAGCGGCTGCTCCAGCCCGAGCGGGTGTTTGCTGGCAAACCCCCTTTTGGCGAACTGACCCGCACGGATACCACCCTCCAGGGCTATCTGGTGGCCGAGGCCCCGCTGTTTGGAGAAATCCATTTTCCTTTCCAGAGCCGTATTCACCCACAGGGCATAACGGCTCGCCTCGAGGCCCTGCGCCTCCCCGACCCCCCGGCCTTCTGGGCCGAGCTCGAGGGCCACGGCGAGGTGGTCGAGGGGGGCCTGGTCTACCAGCTCACCCTTCGCATCCACGCCACCTTGCCCCAGGGCGAAAAATGGGGCGGACGGGCCCTGGGGCGCCTGGCCGAAGCCGCCTTCGAGCGCAATGTGGAGCGGGTTTTAGAGCGCCTTACCCAGGGCTGACCCCCATCACCAACCCCGGCCAGGCTGGTTCAGCAGGCCCAAACACAGCTTCGGACATATACTAGTAACTGTCGGAGGTGGAACTATGCTCGAGGTACGCTATCTGGGACATTCGGCGCTGCTCATTAGCGATGGCACCACCCGCATCGTGGTAGACCCCTTCCTTACCGGCAACCCCAAAGCAGCCCTGGCAGCCAACCAGGTAGCCGCCGACCTGATTGTGCTTACCCATGCCCACGGCG
This sequence comes from Meiothermus cerbereus DSM 11376, assembly GCF_000620065.1. NCBI lineage: Bacteria > Thermotogati > Deinococcota > Deinococci > Thermales > Thermaceae > Meiothermus > Meiothermus cerbereus. The sequence goes on from NZ_JHVI01000001.1 coordinate 69,641, forward strand.
ACCACTACGGCGACAGCGTGGCCATCAGCCAGCGCACCGGAGCCCCCATCATCTCCAACTTCGAGATTGTCAGCTACGCCGAAAAGCAGGGTGCTAAGGGGGTGGGTATGAATCTGGGCGGTACCTATAAGTTTAAAGGCGGCTGGCTCAAGTGGTTTCCGGCCTGGCACTCCTCGTCGTTCCCGGATGGCACCTATGGTGGGCTAGCCCAGGGCTTTGTGCTCGAGCTCGGCGGCAAGCGCATTTACAACGCTGGCGATACCGCCCTTTTTAGCGATATGGCCCTGGTCGCCCAGTACAGCCCCGACCTGGCTATTTTGCCCATTGGCGACCATTTCACCATGGGGCCAGACGATGCGCTAAAAGCCCTCGAGCTAACCCGCGCCAAACAAGTTTTACCCGTGCACTACAACACCTTTCCCCCCATTGCCCAGGACGGTGCGGCCTTTGTCCAGCGGGCCGGCCTGCTGGGGGTGGGGGGCCAGGCCCTTCAACCAGGTGAACACATAACGCTTTCGTAACAGGCCCTTTGTTGCAATTAGCCACAACCTCATGGACTATCGCCGACTGACCCGACAACACTATAAGCTCGAGATGCTCCTGGGCCTGGGGCGATCGTCCCAGGTGTATCTGGCCCATGCCCCCGACGGCACCAAAGTGGCCCTCAAGGTGCCGCGCCGCGAGGTGCGCACCGACCGGGCCCTCACCGAGCGTTTTGCCCAGGAGGTTGCCCTGTCGCTTACGCTGAACCACGCCAACCTGGTGCGGGGGCTTTCGGGCCGCCCTGAGGGGGAAGGGGCCTTTCTGGCGCTGGAGTACTTCGAGGAAGGCACCCTCGAGGACAGGCTCAAAAAAGGCCCCCTTAGCCGCGAAGAAGCCCTCGAGTGCTTGTGTCAAATTGCCCATGCGCTCATTTACCTCCACGACCGCGGCATCATCCACCAGGACGTCAAACCGTCCAACATTTTTATCGCTGGCACGCTCTTCAAACTCGGCGACTTTGGCGTAGCCAAGACCCGCGAAAACCCCAAACCCCTGGAACGGGCCGGAAGCCCCTTCTACATGGCCCCCGAGCTATTTCTGGGGGAACCAGCCACCCCCGCTTCGGACGCCTATTCGTTTGGGGTAATGGCCTTTGAGCTGCTGGCTGGCAAGCGGCCCTTTGTGGGCGAAACCCTGGAAGAAATCTCCCACGCCCACCTGCACCGCCTGCCGCCCCCCACCAACCTTCCACCCCACCTCGACCGGATTGTACGCAACCTCCTGGCCAAAGACCCCGCCCTCCGGGCCACCCCCAAAGCCTTTCTCCAGGTCGTGCAGGGCAACACCCAGACCGAGGCTACCCCCAGCAAAAGCTCCCCGGAAGAGAAGCCTTCCAGGGGCAAGGGGCTGTTTGGCTTGTTTCGCAAGCGCTAGAAGCCGCTGCCCACAAAAACCGTGTGAACGGTGTCTCTCAAATGCGCGCTGCGCTACTCAGCGCAATTTTGTTGGTCAAAACCGCCTGCTGCAGGTGGGGGCCTCAACGAAAAGCACCCATCAAGAACGCCTCCCAACAAGTCCGCACAAAATGCTTTCAGGGTGTTGGTGGGCGCATCAGAGCGCTCTTCACAACAATTGAGCCGCTCAAAACTCGATTGCTTTGTCCTGCACAGCACAGTTGCCTCCCGGATGGGAGGCAACGTCTGTGAAGGGTGCGATAGAGCTTCTGCCGATAAACTATAGGCAAGCAAAGTGAGGCCCGTTATGAGCGAACCCATCTGGTTTCCATCCGACGCGTACAAGCACGGCAGCCATATTGAAGCCCTGCTCAAGCACCTGAACCTGGGTAGCTATGAAGCGCTTTATGACTTTAGCATCCAGCAGCCCGAGGCTTTTTGGGAAGCCACCCTGAAGCTTTTGGGCATTGAGTGGTTTAGCCCTTATCGGCAGATGCTGGACATCGCCCAGGGGCCGCAGTGGCCCCGCTGGTTTGTGGGGGGGCAGCTCAATTTAGCCCACAACGCCCTGCACCATGCCAGAACCCGGCCAGCCGACCCTGCCCTTCTGTGGGAAGGTGAGGACGGGGCAGTGGTACGGCTAAGCTATGGCGAGCTCGAGGCCGCCGTGGCCCAGGCTGCCCATGCGCTTAAGTCGTTGGGGTTGCAGAAAGGCGACCGGGTGGGCCTTTTTTTGCCCATGCTGCCCGAGACCGCCATTAGCGCTTTGGCGGTGGCCCAGGTCGGGGCAATTATCGTTCCCATCTTCTCGGGCTACGCCGCCGAGGCCGCCGCTACCCGGCTGCAGGATGCCGAGGCCAGACTGCTCATCACCGCCGATGGCTTTTATCGCCGGGGTGGTCGGGTGGGCCTGCTGGACAACGCCCGCAGCGCAGCCGCCCTATCGCCCAGCGTAGAGAAGCTCCTGGTGGTGCGCCGCTTTGGGGACGTGGCCCTGGCCCAAAACGAGCTGGCCTGGGATCAGATCGTTTTAGCCCAGCCTACAGCCGCACCTTACGAGCCTATGGACAGCATGGATCCCTTCATGCTGATCTACACCTCCGGCACCACCGGCAAACCCAAGGGCACCGTGCACTACCACGCCGGCTTTCCCATTAAAGCCGCACAGGATATGGCCCACCTGTTTGATCTGCGCCCACACGAAACCTTGTTCTGGTTTACCGATATGGGCTGGATGATGGGGCCCTGGGCGATTCTGGGCAGCCTGACCATTGGCGGTACGGTGCTGCTCTATGAAGGGGCCCCCGACTACCCCGATGCAGGCCGGCTGTGGGCCATCTGCGAGCGGCACCGGGTTACCCACCTGGGCCTCTCCCCTACCCTGGTGCGGGCTTTGATGCCCCTGGGGGACGAATTTGTTCGCAGGCACGACCTATCCAGCCTGCGTATGCTGGGCTCCACCGGCGAGCCGTGGAACCTGGAGCCCTATCTCTGGTTCTTCAAAACTGTGGGGCAGGGCCGTATCCCCATCATCAACTACTCGGGCGGCACCGAGATCGGCGGCGGCATCCTGGGCTGTACGGCCTGGCGGCCCATCAAGCCCATGGGCTTCAACACCGCCGTACCGGGCATGCACGCCGAGGTACTCGACAGCACGGGCCAGCCGGTACGGGACGAGGTGGGTGAGCTGGCCGTGCTGGCCCCCTGGCCGGGCCAGACCAAAGGTTTCTGGAAAGCCCCCGAGCGCTACCTGGAGGCCTACTGGAGCCGCTTCGAAAACATCTGGGTACACGGCGACTGGGCCATTTTGGATCGGGAAGGCCACTGGGTCATCCAGGGCCGCAGCGACGACACCCTCAAGATTGCCGGCAAACGGGTAGGGCCTGCCGAGTACGAAAGCGCCGCGGTGGAGCACCCCGCCGTAAAAGAAGCCGCGGCCATCGGCATTCCCCACCCGGTAAAGGGCGAGGCCGCAGTGGTGTTTGTGGTCTTGCGAAGCGGGCAGGCCCCCAGCCCCGAGCTCGAGCAAGCCATCGCTGAGACCATCGCACACCGCCTGGGCAAGGCCCTCAAACCCGAACGCATACTGTTCGTGCCCGACCTGCCCAAAACCCGCAACGCCAAGGTGATGCGCCGGGTGATCCGCGCGGCTTTTCTGGGCCAGAACCCTGGCGACTTATCGGCCCTCGAGAACCCCCAGGCGGTAGAGGCCATTCAACAGATCGCCAGGTAGCAAGGCCCCCTCGTAAGAAATGTCTTTTTGCTGGGGCCCCACCCGAAGCTGCGCCAGGAGCTGCCCTGGCATCCGGTCGGCTTTGGCCTGCCCCGATGTGATACCAGATTCGGTTAGTTCGTCACCGAACGGTGACGAACTAACCCGACCGAAGGGAGTGCTCTAGGATTCAAAAAGATAGCCTCTTAGCGCTTTTTGTTTGAAGATTATCTTTTTGAATCCGGTATGAGAGGCTCTGGGGATTATGCCGACTAAAAAGACCGTCCGGTGGCCTTGGTCAGCATGAGCCGGAGTTCGTGCGGGCTGGTGGCCGAACCCTCGGCGTCCTCGAGGCTGATGTATCCCTGGTTGTAAAGCTCGACCAGGTGCTGGTCGAAGGTTTGCATGCCCCGCAGGTTGTCCTGTAGCATGGCGTCCTTTATTTGAGAGGTCTTGTTCTCATCCTTGATGAGGTCGCGCACAAAGGGGGTGGCCAGCAGAATTTCCAGGGCCAGCACACGGCCGTGGCCGTCGGCGCGCGACAGCAGGCGTTGCGAGATGATGCCCAGGAGCGACTCGGCCAGGAGGATGCGAATTTGCTGGTGTTCGTGCAGGGGGAAGAAGTCGATGATGCGGTTAATGGTGCGCGCCGCATCCAGGGTATGCAGGGTGGAAAAAACCAGATGACCGGTCTGGGCTGCCATAATGGCCGCTTCCACCGTTTCGCGGTCGCGCATCTCGCCAATCAGAATCACGTCCGGGTCTTGCCGCATGGCGTACTTGAGGCCCGAGCTAAACGAGTCGGTGTCTACTCCCACCTCGCGCTGCACCACCAGGCTTTTCTTGTGCTTGTGCAAAAACTCGATGGGGTCTTCGATGGTGACGATGTTTTTGGGGTAGTGCAGGTTGATGTGGTCAATCAGGGCGGCCAGGGTGGTGGACTTGCCCGAGCCGGTGGGGCCGGTAACCAGCACCAGGCCGCGTTCCTTGCAGGCCAGCTCTTCCATCACCGGGCGGGGTAGCCCCAGGGCCTCAAAGCTGGGGATGGTTTCGGCCACTACCCGCATTACCAGCCCAAAGCTGCCACGCTGGTGCAGCAGGTTGCAGCGAAACCGCGCCAAGCCCGGCACGGTGTAGGCAAAATCCATCTCTTTTTTGTACTCGAGCTCCTCGAGCTGCACGGGGTTGAGCAGGCTTCGAACAATGGCCTCGATGTCGCTCGGCGAGAGAACCTTGTTGCCAAAGGGCTTGAGTTTGCCATCTATGCGAACGGTAGGGGGCGCACCGGCCTGTAGGTGAATATCGGAGGCTCGAGCCTGCACCATGCTGCGCAGCATTTCAGCGATGGGAGTGGGGGTTTGGGTGGTACTCATCTGAAGGCTCCCTTGTGTCCACACTTGACGGGGTGGATTGTGCTCGAGTCCACCAACCACCGCGACCCAGCCGCTATTGCGATGAGTGCCTGGTATCCATACCGGCCTGGCCGCACGGTCGGTGTCCATCTGAAATCCACGCCCATGAGTATAGAATACCTGCCCGGCCTCATCCCCCTTAAATGAACAAGCCAAAACGCTTAACCAGGGGGCTCAGCGGAGTGCATGTCCTGGTCGATGAGCTCGATGAAGGCCTCCACCACCCGGGGGTCAAACTGCTTCCCGCTTTGCTCGCGGATGTAGTCCAGGGCTTTCTCCTTTGGCCAGGCCTGGCGGTAAGGCCGGTCGGAGGTGAGGGCGTCGTAGACGTCGATCACCGCAAAGATACGGGCCTCGAGGGGGATGGCCTCGCCCTGGAGCCCCCGCGGGTAGCCCGAGCCGTCCCAGCGCTCGTGGTGGGCATAGGGGATGGCCAGGGCCTTGCGCAGGAAGGGAATACCCGAGAGCCACTGATAGGCCAGGGTGGGGTGCTTGCGCATGAGCGCCCACTCCTCCTCGTTGAGCTGGCCAGGCTTGAGCAGCACGGCGTCGGGCACGCCCAGCTTGCCCACATCGTGCAGGATGGCCCCGCGCCGCAGGTGTTCGATGTCTTCTTCCGACAACCCCAGCTTGCGGGCCAGCTTCACCGTCAGTTCGGTAACGCGCTGGGTATGGCCGGCGGTCTCCTGGTCGCGCAGCTCCACCGCCTGGGCCCAGCCCATAAGGGTCAGGTCGTAGGCCACTTCCAGCTCGAGCTTGGCCCGTTGCAAATTCTCGAAGAGCTGGCTGTTCTCGATGGCGATGGCCCCCTGGGTGACCATGGCCTGCAAAACCTCCTCCTCCTCGCCCGAGAGCTCCCAGGGGCCACGGGTGAAGGCCACCAACGCCCCCAGCAGCTCCCCCTTGGCCAGCAGGGGCCAGGCCCGCATGGCCAAAAAGCCCTCGCGCAGGGTGAACTCGGGATCGAAGCCAGGGTCGCGGCTAAGGTCGTCTACCACCACCGGCCTCCGCTCCAGGGCGGCCCGGCCCGCGTGCCCCTGCCCCAGCGGAATGCTGTAGCGGTGGATCTCCGCAAAGGGAGAGTGGAAGCCGCGGGCCACAACCGGCTCGAGCCGGTGGCTTTCCTTGCGGTACAGCAGCACCGCGACCGCATCCAGGGACAGTCGCATAAGCTGGTCGCACAAGACCCCCAGGGCCAGGCGCAGGTCCAGGCTGGAATTGATGGCCTGGTCAACGGTGCGTAAGGCCTCGAGCTGGCCCACACGCGCCTCGAGCTTGCGTCGCAGCGAGGCCCGGCGCACCGCGTTGCCAATCACCTCGCCCATAAGCTCCAGGCGCTGCACTTCGCGCGCGCTAAGCTCGCGGGGGTGGGCCACCGCCAGCGTGAGCACGCCCACCCGCAAGCTTCCCGCCCGCAGGGGCAGCACCACCCCACCCCAGCCGGGTGGTACCAGGTGGCGGATGCCCGGGCGCACCCTGGGGTCGGCGGCAAACTCGCGGCTCTGGTAGAGCATCCCCTGCAGCAGCACCCAGCCGGTTATGCTTTCTTCCCGGGCGACCGGCGGGGTGGGGATTTTGAGCAACCAGCCCTGGCTGGCCATCTCCTCCAGGGCGTGGGTCTCGGGGTCGTAGAGCAGTATGCTGCCCACAGGGGTCTCCAGGAGGGCCAGCGTCTCGTCCAGGGCGGCCTGGAGCATCTCCTTGAGGTCGTCGGAGCGGCGCAGGGCCTCGGAAAGCCGAACCACCGCCTCGAGGTCGAGCTGGCGCTCCTGGGCCTCGGTAACGTCGAAGCCCACACCCAGAACCGCTGGATGCCCCCCCAAGTCTACGCGGGCCGCCGAGTAGTCCAGCCAGCGCGTCTGGCCGCTTTTGGTCTGGATGCGGAAGCGGTAGCGGCCCTCCACCTCCTCGCCCCGCAAGCGGGTCTGGCCGCGGGCGCGCACCATCTCCCGGTCGAGGGGGTGTATAAACTCCCAGATCGGGCGGCTTTTGATTTCCTCCAGCGAGTAGCCCGTGATGCGCTTGGCCTCGAGGTTGGCAAAAACCAGACGATCCTCCTGCCACATCAGGGTGAGGGCGGGTGCGGTCTCGGAGAGGGTGCGGAAGAGGGCTTCCTGCTCGGCCAGGGCGCGCTGGGCCTCAATTTCGGCGGTGGCGTCGTAGGCAAAACCGGTCAGGAGCTGGCCTTCTGGGGCGGCCACCCGCTGCTCCTGGAGCCAGATCCACCGCCCGCTCTGGCCGTGGCGGTAGCGGTAGCGCAGCACCTTAACCTCGCCAGGGGTGCCCGCATTGTTGGGCAGGCTGGCCCGATCTTCGGGGTGGATGTTGTCCCACCACAAAGAGGGGTTGTGCAGCAGGGCCTCGGGGGCGTGGCCCAGGATTGTCTGGGCCTGGGGGCTGACATAAAGCAGCCGGCCGGGCTCTCCCGGTAGGAATTCCACCTGGAACACCACCCCCGAAAGTGCTTCCACCATGGCCTTGAAGCGGCTTTTTTCCTGCTCCAGCGAGCGCCGGAGCCGGTCTTCCTCGGTGATGTCGCGCACGTTGAGCACAATGCCCCGCACCGCGGGGTGGTGCAGCAGGTTGCGCCCCCAGATGCGCGCATGGCGGTCTTCCCCAGAGGCATCCAGGATGCGCACACGGTACTCGCGGGTCTCGCCGGGGTGGTGCACCATGTACTCGAGCGCGGCCTCGGCATAGGGGCGGTCGTCGGGGTGCACGAAGTCGAGGATATTTATCGGCTGGTGCAAATAGCCTTCGGGGTTGTAGCCCAGCACCTGCCCCACATTGGGGCTGACGTAGCGCATGGTGCCGGCTTCGTCCATCAGGTATATAAGGTCGGAAGTATTCTCCACCAGGGCCCGGAAGCGCTCCTCCAGCCGGGCTTGCTCGCTGATGTCAATTAAACTGCCCTCGAAATAGAGCACCTGCCCGCGGCTATCCCGCACCGGAAGGGAGTACGCCTGCACCCACAGCACCTGGCCATCCTTGCGCCGCAGGCGAATGCGCTGGGCCAGCATCAAGCCGGATTTAGCGGCCTGCTGAATAAGTTGTTCGCGCTCTGCGACCTCGAGGTACAGCGCCCGGGCATTCAGGCCCAAAAGCTCTTCTCGGCTGTAGCCCAGCATGGTGCAGAGGGTGGAGTTGGCCTCGAGGATATGCCCGTCCGGCGTCGAGCGGTACAGGCCCACCGGTACCGACTCGAAAAGTTCCCAGCGGCGCTTGCGCTCGAGGAGCTTGTCCAACGCTTCTTGCAGGCCGTGGGGAAGCCTCGAGGCGCTCACAAACTCGGTCAAGGTGGGTGCTGCTTCCACCAGCGCCAGGGCCTCGAACTCGGCGGGCACCAGCGCGACCACCGGGGTATCGGGGGCAAAAGTTTTTACAAGGCGCAGCGCCTCCAGGCCATACCCTGGCCCGGCACAGAGAATTACCACATCGCAGGCCCCTTTACTCAGAAGCTGCTGGAGCGTGGGCAGGTCTCTGGCCGTATGCCACTCTGCCCGCAAACCCTCGAGGCTTCGCTGAATAAGCGGGTCATCGTGAGGGTTTTGGGTCGCCAGTAGGATCCGCAGCACTAGCAGATTATAGTCCTCTTTGTAGCCTGAACCTGTTCAAGTCTACACCCTCTGGTCTTCGGGCAGGCCCGGCCAGCAATCAATCGGTAGCTGGTTTGGCCCTACCGATTGGGCAGTCCAGGGGAAAATCTTACTTAAAGCGGTTGGAGCCCGGATGAGCCAGCGAGGGAAGGTTCATCAGCTTGCTGGTCTCGCGGTAACCTGGCAGGTCGCGGTACCAGTCCTTGTAGCTCGAGCCCCCGCTGGCAATCCATGGGTCAAATTTCAGGTAGCCATCCCGAATGTCAATACCCAGGCTAACCCAGCCTCCGGGCCGGTTCTGCTCAAACCAGCTGGCGCACCAGTGTACGGGCATAAAACAGGGTTTCCTGCACTGCCTCCCAGTCGACCCCATCGGGCCGGTCGGTAGGCCAGTGCCAGTTGGGTGGTATCCCGTTCTTCAAACGAATAAGCGTCAGGCAGGGGATTTTTCTTGCGGCAAAAGGGCGGGTATCGAAGTAGGCCAGGCGATAGGCCAAAGGTTGCGCGCCTGGGGTGGCCTTGGCCCGCTCGAGCAGGGCCCCCCGATAGGCATGGTAGATCAGCATCCCCTCGCCGGTGGCATAAAACAGCTCGCCCTGACCCACGTTGTCGATGTTAAGCACCAGGGCATCGGGTGGGATTCGCCCCGAGCGCACCAGGAACTCGGCCCCCTTTGCTCCAACCTCCTCGCTGCCTGTAAGGGCCAGCACCACCCGGTGGTCGGGTAGGGGATCCCGGCGCAGCTCCTCGAACAAGGCCACCGCCACCGCCACTCCTGTCGCGTTGTCGTTGGCTCCATTGACATAAGGCGCGCCCAGTTCACGCAAAGCCAGAAGCACTGCCTGTACCAGAAAATACAGGCCCAGTAGCTGCGAAACCCCTGTCCACAAAGCCCCCAAGGGCAGCAGCGTAGCCAGCGCTGCATTAATCAGAAAGTTGTGGCGAAAAAACCGTACCCGTTTGGGGTGGTAGAGGAAAAAGGTCTTGGCCGTATCGTAGTGGGCCATCAAAGCCAGGGTCTTGCGGCCCTGTCCAGTCTGGGCCAGCACATTTTGCGAGGGGTAGCGGTCAAAAAGCTTCCGCCAGGGTACCCACCAGCCCGAAAAATGCGCCCAGAAGCCGAGGGCGCCCACCAGGGCCAGCCACCAAAGCCCCAGCCAGCCTCCCAGGGCCAGCAACAGGCTGATCAGGATGAGCTCAGGGCCATAGCTGCGCGGGGCCATAAAGGGCTGCACTTCCACCTGATATTCGGGATCCTCCGCAGTGCGGGGGCTGGTCTGCTCGAGGTAGGCTTTAATTTTCCGGGCTGCCAGGGCCTCGCAAGCCGTGGCGCTCCCCCGGTGGGGCAGGGCACAGAGTTCTTCCCAGAGGTGGCGCATGGCTGTAGCTTAACGCTGCAGACAAAAAACAGGACACGGGGGGTCTGGGGGTTTTGCATCACACTTTGTGCGAAAGGCCCTTTGTCCCCACCAAGCCCAGGGCTTAAACTTGGAGGCATGGGTAAGAAGCGTCGGGAAGAAAAGCTCAAACGCAAAACACAGCAGCGCGTACCGCTCTCGGGCCGGGACATGCTGCGTATATTCCCCAGTCTGCTCCTGCGGGCTTTTATTGTGGTCATGCCGCTAACCCTGCTCATGACCATCCTGGGCGGCAGTGGGGTTACGCTGTTCAACAACTTCTGGGTACAGATGGGGGCTTATCTGGCGGCTTACATCGTGTTCAACAAGTTTATCTTTGGCCCCATCCGCAACTACCGACCTGTGCAGGCCAACCCCTCCAGCACGCCCAAAGCCAAGTAGTTGCCTTTGTCGCGGCCTGTCTTTGGCCGCGTGCACAAAGTTTCCTGGTATACCCCTGGCGTGGTAGCCCCGCCGGCACACCGTGCAACCACAACACACCAGGGCTGTTTTTTAGGGAGGGCACATGCTGCCGAGGCCCCACACAACCGCCTCAAGCAGGAGGTGGGGCGTCAGATGTGTTGTTGGCGTTATCGCACCCTTCACAGACGTTGCCTCCCATCCGGGGGGCAACTGTGCTGTGCAGGGCACAGCCATCAAGGTGGTAGGGGGTCAATGTGCTCTAAATTCGCTTTGCGTCAGCCCAGAAGCCTTCCAGGTCGTAGTACTCACGGGCCTCGGCACTCATCAGGTGCACCAGCACCGGGCCATAGTCCAGGAGCACCCAGCGTGGGCTGGGGCCTTCGACCTTGTTGGCCCGGATACCTTCTTCTTCCTGTAGTTTTTCCCGCACGGCCCGCTCGAGGGCTTGCAGGTGGGGTTGGGAGGTTCCGGTGGCAATTACAAAGTAGTCGAGCGAGTCGGAGACAGCGGTCAGGTCCAGCGCCACCACATTCTCGGCCTTCTTGTCTTCCAGGGCTTCTTTGATCTGGCGGATGAGTGTTTGGGTATCAATGGCTTTGACCATTCGTCCTTATTGTACACAAGTGGGCAGGACAGGCTACCTGACCTCGGGGATGTACTCGAACTCGTGCTGCCCAAAGCGCACGGTATCCCCCGCCCGCACCCCGTGGGCTTTAAGGGCCTGCTCCACCCGGTAGCGCTTGAACAGTTCTTGCAGGTAGCCCGCAGCCTCCATAAGGTCGCCCTTAAGACGATCCAGGTGGCGCTGCACCTGGGGGGCCTCGAGCTCAAACACCCCTTCTTCTACCTGGGTCACCTTGATGTAATCGGGGGCCTCGGGCCTGGGCCTGGGCTGTTCCATGATGGGTTTGGGCGCGGCCTGCACCAGGGCAAACAGGGCCTCTACCAGCTCGGACAACCCCGCGCGGGTCTGGGTAGAGATGGGCAGCACCGGCAGGCCCGTCTGGCTCAGCTCGCCCACCAGGGTCTGCACCTCTTCTGGGGTCAGCAGGTCTATTTTATTGAGGGCAATCAGGGCCTGGCGCCCTAAGAGCTCGGGGTTGTAAGCCCGCAGTTCGGCCCGGAGGGTGTGCAGGGTCTGCACCGGCTGGTCGGTGCCATCGAGCACGTACAAGAGAACTCTAGTCCGGGCGATGTGGCGTAGGAACTCCAGCCCCAGGCCCCGGCCCTGGGCGGCCCCCTCGATGATGCCAGGGATGTCGGCCATGGTGATGCGCTCGAGGTCGCGCTCAATTACCCCCAGGTTGGGCGAAAGGGTAGTAAAAGGATAGCTGGCAATTTTGGGATGGGCATGGGTCAAGGCCGCCAGAAGGCTGCTCTTGCCGGCGTTGGGGTAGCCCACCAGCCCCACATCGGCCAGAAGCATCAGCTCGAGGCGCAGTCTGCGCTTCTGTCCTTCCTCGCCGGCTTCGGCAAACCGGGGGGCCTGCCGGGTAGGGGTCACGAAACGGGTATTACCCCAGCCTCCCCGCCCCCCTCGGGCAGCCACCAGGGTCTGGCCCTCCTCAATCAGGTCGGCCAGCAGTTCGCCGGTCTCGGCATCGTAGACCCGGGTTCCTCGCGGCACCTCGATAACCAGGTCTTTGCCCGACTTACCAAACAGCCCTTTGCCCATCCCGTGCTGGCCGTTCTCGGCTTTGTACACCCGCTTGGAAAGGTTGGAAAGCGAGTCCACCTGGCCCAGGGCGCGCAGGATAATCGAGCCTCCATCGCCCCCGTCGCCCCCATCAGGGCCACCTTTGGCGATATATTTTTCACGCCAAAAGCTAATACAGCCGTCACCCCCACGTCCGGCGGTCACGCTAATCTCGAGCACATCTCTGAACATAAATCCTTCACCAAAAAAAACGAAGGCCAGAAGCACAGGCTTCCGCCTTCGGGGCAAATTCTGGTTAGTCGCCCGCCTGTGCTACTTCCAGGGGCTTGACCCGCACGAAGCGGCCCATGCGGCCCTTGTCGGCAAACTCCACCACGCCGTCAATGAGCGCAAACAGGGTGTAGTCGCGGCCCTGGCCCACGCCCGCACCGGCGCGGAACTTGGTACCACGCTGGCGCACCAGCACGTTACCCGCCTTGACCACCTGGCCCTCGAAACGCTTGACCCCCAGGCGCTTGGCTTGGCTGTCGCGCCCGTTTTTGGTTGAACCCAGACCTTTCTTGTGTGCCATAGTGAGCTCCTTCAGGGCGCCGATAGCTCATAGCAGATGGCTAAAAGCTATCGGCTATCAGCTAAGCGCGAATCTCCTTCACCACAATCTCGGTGTAGGGCTGGCGGTGGCCCCGCCGACGGCGGTACTGGACTTTGGCCTTGAATTTGGCCACCACTACCTTTTTGCCTTTGCCGTGCTCGAGCACCTCGGCCACCACCTTGGCGCCGGGTACGGTGGGGCTGCCAATCACAGTCTTCTCGCCACCCAGCATCAGGGCGTCGAACTCCACGGTATCGCCGGGGTTGGCCTCGAGCTTCTCCACACGCAGCTTGCTGCCCGCTTCTGCGCGGTACTGTTTACCACCGGATTTAATGATTGCGTACATGACCACACTCTCCAGTTAGCCGTCCGGGATGCAGGTGCAATCCAACCAAACGGCTCGGGCCTTTTGACCCAGCCAACTGACAACTATAGCGGCTATGGCCAATTGTTTCAAGTGCTTGTCGCGGCCTCGCGGCCCCAGTGGGGGCGCTTGCTGGAAACTTCCAAAAATGTGGTAGGCTCTCTTTTGCGGATGGGCAGGAGTTTCCAAACCTGCTCCCGCCCTCGGCGGAGGCTTAGATTGATAAGCACAAGCTCTGTCGTTGATTACGCTGAAAAGGTGCGCCAGCTGGTCAAACCTGAGCGCTACGAACATATTCTGCGGGTAGCCGAGTTGGCCGCCCAGATTGCCGCAGCCAACGGGCTTGACCAGGAGAAAGCTTATTTGGCAGCAATCCTGCACGACGCGGCGCGCGACCTCAGCGCCGAACGCCTGCAGCAGCTTGCTCCACCCGAAAACGATATCGAGCGTCAGAATCCCCTGGCCCTGCATGGGCGGGCGGGCCGACGACTGGCCCAGGAATGGGGCATCGAGGATCAAGAGGTGCTCGAGGCCATCGAGGGCCACGTCTACGGGGTTGATCCCGAACATAAAATCGGCATGGCGCTCTACATCGCCGATGTCTCCGAGCCGGGCCGCGGGGTCAATCAGGAGATCCGCGAAATGGCGCTGGCGGGGCAGCTCGAGGAGGCCTACCAGAAAGCCGTGATCTGCAAAGTCCGGTATCTGCAGAAAAAGGGCATCGAGCCCCACCCGCGCACCTGGGCCGCCTATCAAGCGCTGCGAGCAGCGCCAGATGAGCCATAGCCCACCATGCCTCTAATACCAGATTCGGTTAGTTCGTCACCGAACGGTGACGAACTAACCCGACCGAAGGGAGTGCTCTAGGATTCAAAAAGATAGCCTCTTAGCGCTTTTTGTTTGAAGATTATCTTTTTGAATCCGGTATAACCTGCTATGTGGCCCAGCCGGGAAGGCCATAGGCCGTTCAATTTTGTAATCTAGTGGTCATGGCGCAACCGCACAGACCCCCCCACAGCAAATCGGGGTCGTTGGCTTACCACCGGGCTGGGCCACGCTTTTCACTAATTTTTCTGGGGCTGGCCCTGCTGGCCCTGGCCGGGGCCCTGGCCTATGGGCCTGCGCTTCAGGAAGTGCGGGCTGGGCTGTTTGGCGAATACCAGGGAGGCAGCCCTCCCGAAGAGCTCAGTCTGGTGGTCGCAGCCCGCGACACCGAATACTGCGGCTACCATACCCCCTGCGGACCGGGGCTACGCACCGATACCATCTTTTATATGCGCTTGCGCGGCTCGGAGGCCACCGTGGTGGCCATTCCCCGCGATTTGCGCTACAGCGGCGAAACGCCAGCAGGCTACTTCGAGGGCAAGATTAACGCCGTCTACGAGCGAGGGGGTGGGGCCGATGCCCTGCGCCTAGCAGTAGAAGACCTGCTGGGTGTACCGGTGCAGCATTACCTGATTCTAACCTTTGAAGCCGTGATGAAGCTGGTGAATGCGGTGGACGGGGTGGATGTGGTGCTGCCCTATCCCATGAAGTACACCGACCGGGCCGCCGGGCTGTACATAGATTTTCCGGCAGGGCCCGTGCACCTCGACGGCAAAGATGCCGTTAAGTACATGCGCTTTCGCCGCTGGGAAGGCTCCGACCTGGGCCGGCTGGATCGCATTAAGGAGGTGATGGGGCTGGCCCTCCGCAAGGCCCAAAGCCCCCGCTACTGGCCGCGCCTGCCGGGGGTTGCCAGCGCGGTATGGGACTCCCTCGAGACCAGCCTTCCCGCCAGCGAAGCCCTGCGGCTGCTGCCCAGCCTGCGTAGCCTGAGCCTGAGGAGCGCTACCCTGCCCACGCTGGAGGAGGGCAACTACCTGATCCTCGACCAGGCCGCCATGTCTTCCTTTACCGCCGGGCTCCTGGGCCACGCCTCCGATGCCGAGGCGATGGCCCGGCTGGTGCAGGCCGAGGCCCTGGGTCTCAAAAGCCTTTTGCTCGACCAGAGCGGTACTAGGCTGGGTGAGCGTTACCGCCAGGGCTTTATAGAAATGGGCATTCCCGCGCCCGACGTGCAGGTGGGGGAGGTAGGGGGCTCGAGCATGGTTCTGGTGCGCAGCGGGGTTTCGGTGGTGGGGCGTGAATCCCCGGCGTTCTTGCTGGCCAAAGATTACGCCGATCTGCTCCACCTGCCCCTGCAAACCCGCATTCGCCTCGAGCCCAGGGGTTACGATGTGATTATTGTGCTGGGGCCCGCCTGAGCAAGCATCCCTTGCGCGGCCTCCTGCACCCCGGGGCCCGCTGCTACTCGTCGGGCAGGGGCTCGTCGTCGGGGTCGAAGGCGTAGTAAAACTTGAGCGGATGCACCTCGACCACCCGCAGCACCTCGCCGCATTCGGGACACTCCACCTCGAGGCCCACCCAGGGGTTGGGCACCTCGATCAGCTCGCTACAGACCGGACATTGTGCAGCTTCCAGGGTTTCCATGCTCACCTCCCACAGCTTTGACCGCACCCAAACTGTTGTACCCAGCACCAGCATGGCAGGTTGGGGTGGATCGAATGTCCCAGCGCGACTGTTACAGCTCGAGTCGTAGCCACCGGGCAACAACCCATGCTGGTTTTCAGCACCAGCTTATCGCACTCTTCACAGGCGTTATCTCCGAACCCTACAGGCTGGCTGGCGCTAAGCTATAATCGGCTGTACTCGAGCCCTACGAGGCCCACTTATGGCAACCGCAACCATACCTCAAGCCCATCCACTGCCGGAACGCAACCCCGGCACCCCCTTCGATCCCGGTGTGCTCGAGGGCGCTCTGGTCAACAAGAGCGCCGTTGAGCGTCGGGCCGCCACTCTGCCCACCCGCCGTACCGTCAAGAAGGAGTGGCAGGCGGCCTGGCTTCTTCACGCCATCAAAACCATAGACCTCACCACCCTCTCGGGCGACGACACCCCCGGCACGGTGCGACGCCTGTGCGCCAAAGCCCGCCAGCCGGTACGCCCAGAGCTCCTGCGGGATCTGGGTGTGCCTCACCTGCGGCTCACCACCGGCGCAGTCTGCGTTTATCACGAAATGGTGCCCACTGCGGTAGCTGCCCTCGAGGGCTCCGGCATCCCGGTGGCTGCGGTTTCGACGGGGTTCCCGGCGGGCCTCAATCCGCACCGCCTCAAGCTGCAAGAAATTGAGGCCTCGGTAGCGGCTGGGGCCAGCGAAATAGACATCGTCATCTCGCGCCGCCATGTCCTCCTGGGCAACTGGAAGGCCCTCTACCAGGAGGTGCGTGACTTCCGCGAGGCCTGCGGCCCGGCCCACATGAAAAGCATCCTGGCGGTGGGCGAGCTGGGTACCTTCAAGAATATCTATAAAGCCAGCATGGTCTGCATGCAGGCCGGCTCCGATTTCATCAAAACCTCCACCGGCAAAGAAGCCGTTAATGCCACCCTGCAAAACAGCCTAGTGATGGTTCGGGCCATCCGGACTTTCTACCAGCAGACCGGCTACAAAGTAGGCTTCAAGCCCGCCGGGGGCATCCGCACCGCCAAGCAGGCCCTGGACTGGCTCATCCTGATGAAAGAAGAACTCGGCCACGAATGGATGCAGCCCCACCTCTTCCGGATTGGGGCCAGCGCCCTTCTGAACGACATCGAACGGCAGCTCGAGCACTTCGCTTACGGGCGCTATGCCTCCATGCAGTACCAGCCGCTGGGATAAAAGCAGCGGCGCGCAAAACTCGAGCGTGGTCGGCCCAGAGCCATATTGCACTATCAAATCCAGGAGCCACCCATGACCCTCACAGAAATTATGGAAACCCTCCCCTACGGCCCCGCCCCCGAGGCTGCCCAGCCCGCCATGGACTGGCTCAAAGCCCATAAGGGCAAATTTCAGCTTTTCATCGCGGGCAAGTGGCGCAACCCCGCCAGCAAGGAATGGTTCACCACCATCAACCCGGCCACCGCCCAGAAGCTGGCCGAAGTGGCCCAGGCCAGCGCCGCCGACGTGGACGAGGCCGTCAAGGCGGCCCGCAAAGCCTTTGCAGGCTGGAGCCAGACCAAGGGCCATGTGCGGGCCCGCTACCTGTATGCCATGGCCCGCCAGATTCAGAAGCACGCCCGCCTGTTTGCCGTGCTGGAAACCCTGGACAATGGCAAGCCCATCCGCGAGACCCGCGATATCGACATTCCCCTGGTAGCCCGCCACTTCTACTACCACGCCGGCTGGGCCCAGCTTATGGAAAGCGAGCTGGCGGGCTATGCGCCATTGGGCGTGGTGGGGCAGATCATCCCCTGGAACTTTCCCCTGCTGATGCTGGCCTGGAAGGTAGCCCCCGCGCTGGCCATGGGCAACACGGTGGTGCTCAAGCCCGCCGAGTTTACCCCCCTGACCGCACTGCTGTTTGCAGAAATCTGTCAGAACATCGGCCTTCCGCCGGGCGTGGTCAACATCATTACCGGCGACGGTAAAACCGGTGCAGCCCTGGTGGAGCACCCCGGTGTCGACAAAATTGCCTTTACCGGCTCCACCGAGGTGGGGCGAATCATCCGCAAGGCCACCGCTGGAAGCGGCAAAAAGCTCTCGCTCGAGCTGGGGGGCAAGTCGCCTTTTGTGGTGTTCGAGGATGCCGACCTCGACAGCGCCGTAGAGGGTGTGGTGGATGCCATCTGGTTCAACCAGGGGCAGGTCTGCTGTGCGGGCTCGAGGCTCTTGGTGCAGGAGGGCATCGCCGAAAATATGTACACCAAACTTCGCGCCCGCATGGAAAAACTGCGGGTAGGTGATCCGCTGGACAAGGCGGTGGACATCGGGGCCATCATCGCGCCCGTGCAACTACAAAAAATCCAGCAGTTGGTGCAAAAGGGCGTAGAGGAAGGGGCCAAACTCTGGCAACCGAGCTGGGCTGTCCCTGCCGAGGGCTGCTTCTACCCCCCCACCCTTTTCACCGAGGTGGCCCCCGCCTCGACCATCGCCCAGGAAGAGATCTTCGGGCCGGTGCTGGCCGCCCTGACCTTCCGCACCCCCGAGGAGGCCGTCCGGCTGGCCAACAACACCCGTTACGGCCTGGCCGCCTCCATCTGGAGCGAGGACATCAACCTGGCCCTCGACGTTGCCACCCAGATTAAGGCGGGCACCATCTGGATCAACAGCACCAACCTCTTCGATGCCGCCAGCGGCTTTGGCGGCTACCGCGAGTCGGGCTTTGGGCGCGAGGGGGGCAAAGAGGGGCTGTGGGAGTACGTCAAGAAAATCGAGCAGCATCGTACCGCCCAGGGCCAAACGTCCAGTGCCCGGGGCCTCACAGCCAGGGCCAGCGCCGAGTCCCTCCCCCCCATTGACCGCACCGCCAAACTCTTCATCGGGGGTAAGCAGGTTCGCCCCGATAGCGGCTACAGCAAGGCTGTGTACGCCCCGGATGGGCGCCTGGTGGGCGAGGTGGGGCTGGGCAACCGCAAGGACATCCGCAACGCCGTGGAAGCCGCCCGCTCAGCCCAGGAGGGCTGGCGCAAAACCGCTGCACACAGCAAGGCCCAGATCCTTTACTTCCTGGCCGAAAACCTCTCCGAGCGGGCCGAGGAGTTTGCCCGCCGCCTCAGCGAGCAGACCGGGCAGGATGGAGGGGCCGAGGTCGAGGCGGCCCTCGAGGCCCTGTTCACCGCCGCAGCCTGGGCCGACAAATACGAGGGCCTGGTGCACCCCACCCCGCTCCGCAACGTAACCCTGGCCATCCCGGAACCGATTGGGGTAATGGGCATTCTCTGCCCCGACGACCAGCCCCTGCTGGCGCTGGCCCGCCTGGCTGGAACCGCCCTGGCCATGGGCAACACCCTGGTGGTGGTGCCTTCGCCGCTGGCCCCCTTGAGCGCCACCGATTTTTATCAGGTGCTGGAGACCTCCGACGTCCCTGCCGGAACCTTTAACATCGTCACCGGCGAGCGCGACGAATTAGCCCGTACCCTGGCCGAGCACGACGACGTGGACGCCGTCTGGTACGCCGGCCCGCAGGCGGCGTGGGCCCTGGTGGAAAAGGCCAGCGCTGGCAATATGAAGCGCACCTGGACCCTGCCCCATAGCGGCCCGCTGCCCGACACCCAGGAGATTCTGCGGCAGGCCACCCAGGTCAAAAACATCTGGGTTCCCTACGGCGCCTAAAGGGAAGTTTCGTAGCGCGGCAAGCGGGGCCCCAGACTCAGGCGGGCGGTGCCCAACAAAAAAGCCAGCTTGAACCAGTCCCACTGGGTATAGGGGGCCAGAAAGGGGCCGGGGCGGGCCCCTTTCGCAAAGCGCTGCAGGTCGGCCTCGAGGCTGGGCAGGCCCAGCAGTTCGCGCTGCAACGCCACCACCTCGAGGGCCTCCGAGGGCCACTCCCCCAGACCGCCCAGGCCAAAGGTGGCAAAAAGGGTGGGCCTGCCCTCAAAAGCCCGCGCCCGATCCACAATGTGGGCATAGGCCCGGGGGTCGGCCTCCCGCTTTTCTACGGCCACCCGCATTGGCCTTAGCGCCGCCTGGCGCAAAAGGGGGTCGTCGTCGGCGTGGGCCAGCAGCACGGCAGCCGCAAAAGCCCCTGCTGCCCCAACCACCCGCCTGCCCGGCCAGCCCGTTTGAATCGCCTCCCAGAGCAGCCTATTGGAGGCCTCCACAGCCGACAGGTAGCCCCGCACCAGAGCAGGCTGGGGCTGTGGGTATCTACGCAGGGCGGCATGAAAAACAAACGGCAGGGGCACGCCTCTAGCCACAGCCTCTTTCTCGGCTGCTTTGAGGCGGGCGGCAAACTCGGGCATGCTGCGCTTGGCCCGCCCGACCGCAAGAATCCAATCCTGTTGGGTAAAAAACAAACGCAGCAACCTACCTCGCAGCTCCCAGTTCATGGCGCAGTACACCCAGAAAAACTGGCTTCATCAAGCGTGGGCAAAAGCCGGCGCAAGCCTTGCTGGTAAAAATTGCCCCCTTCAGGCAACCCCCTCAAACCGCAGCAACCACTCCTTAACACCCTCGCGCCCGGCAAACCCGCCCAGGCGACCATCGGCGTGGATGACCCGCTGGGCCGGAACCACCAGGAAGAACGGACAGGCCCGCATACCCGCCCCCACCGCCCTGGGGGAAAGGCCACACAAGCGCCCCATCTGGGCATAGCTGCGGGTCTGGCCCATGGGAATACGCCGAACCTCCTCATACAAAGCTGCCCGCCTTGGCTCGAGGCCCCCATAATCCAGGGGCACCTGCAAAAAAGTCTCGCCCCTGCCGGAAAAATAACCCTGTACCCGCCGGGCCAGGTCGTGCAGCAAGGGGTTGGGGCGCTCTGGCAGACCCTCGCCCAGCACCAGCAGCTCCAGCGACTGCAAGGTCTGGGTGCTGGCCCTGGCGTATAAGGGGCCAATGGGGGTGGGAATCAGCAGGCTGTACATAACAGCAAAGACAAACCCAGGTCATGACTTTTGTGCAGTTCGCGCGGCCTTCTCGGGTTTGCCGGTTTCCCTGGCGAGGGCGCCTTCCAACATCAGGTCGAGGAATTTGGTCATCTCGTCTGAGAGCTGTCGCCCTGGGGTATAGGCCGCCCAGCGCAACGCCGAGAGCAGGTACACATCGGCAATCGAACGGGAGATGCGCTCGAGCGACATGTCTTGCCGCAGCTGGCCCTGTGCTTTTAGTGGGCGCAGGATCTCGGCTATCAGGTCACCCAGGGGCAGGGCCTCGAAAGCTGCTTTGGCCCGCTGGGGGTCTGGGTTCAAAAGCTCGTAGGCCAGGGGCGATAGCAAGGCCCGCTCGCGCTCGCTCAGCGCGGCCAGGCGGTTCCACAAGCGGCGCAGGATCTGAAGCGGCGGCTCGCCCTGAGCCAATTCTGCCAGGGCCTGTTCGCGTAGCTCGCCCAGCTGTTGCGCCCCAAAATCGAGCAGCACAGCCTCTTTATAGGCGTAATAGTTGAAAAAAGTTCCCCGCGAAACGTGGGAAGCCTTGGCAATATCGGTGGCTGTGGTGTGGTGAAAACCCTTTTCACGGAACAGGTTGATGGCGGTGCGGAAAATGCGGTCTCGACGGCGCTGCTTTTGCCTTTCCCGAAGCGTGGGCATGATGAGATTGTACCCAAGTCCAATAAAATGTGCTAGTCGGCACCTGGTCGGAAATATCTCTTCGCATAGCATAGGGTAGATCCCGGTAGAGCCGTTTCAGAAAACCACTTCGAGCTGAGGATGCGCTGCCCGTAGCCCACGTCCCTGGCCTCGACGGCAAACGAACAAAAGCTGCCCAGCGTTGTACAGTAGACATCTGCTATGCGTCGTCGTGCCAATTTAAATCTGCTTGGGGCTGTGTGGAGCCTGTTCCGCCCCAGAACAAGCCGCCGCCGGGGCCGCTCTGGTGGCGACCGGCTTTGGCTATTCCTGCTTTTTCTGGGCGTGGTGGGTTATCTGCTCTGGGACGCCTACCTGCGCCCGATCCCTCAGGCGTACAAGTCCAGCGGGGGCCTCGAGCTGTACTTTGCCCCCCAGCAAGGGCGCGAGGCCAAGGGCCGTCTGATTGGCCTGATCAGCACTGCACAGAACCGGGTCGAGGTGGCTGCGCTCGAGCTCGAAGACCGCGAAATTGGCCAGGCCCTCCTGCAGGCAGCAGCCCGCGGGGTGCAGGTGCGAATGCTCAACGACAGCGACTACCGCCGCGAGACCCGCGAAAGCCTGGGCGTGCGCAGCAACAATCCGGCCCGCTGCGAAACCTTAAAGCGGGTGCAGGTCTGCTATGACAGCCGCGCCCACGCCCTGATGCACCACAAGTTTGTACTCATAGACAACCTGGGGGTCTGGACCGGCAGCACCAACCTGACCTGGAACGCCTTTGAGCGCAACAACGAAAACAGCCTATGGCTTCCTGTGGAGGGGCTGGTGCAGGTGTACCGGGCCGAGTTCGAAGCCCTGTTTGCCGGTCAGGAAAACGGCCTGGGCCGCTTTGAACGCTTCCAGATAGGCAACACCCTGGGCACGGTCTACTTCAGCCCCGCCGGTGGCCGCGAAGCCCGCGGCGCCATCCTCGAGGTGCTGGGGCGCGCCAGCCGGGAAATCTGGGTGGCTGCTTATGTCCTGACCGATACCCGCATCACCCAGGCGCTGGTCAAAGCCCACCAGCGTGGGGTTCGGGTGCGGGTGGTGATTGATGCGCGCAACCTGGCCAATTCTCGGGACGAAACCTTAAAGCAGGCCGGTATAGACGTGCGCAAAGACGGCAACCCCTACACCATGCACCACAAGGTAATGGTGGTGGACGGGGAATGGGTGGTTACCGGCAGTTACAATTTCACCAATTCGGGTTTTGGCCGCAACAACGAAAACCTGCTGATCTTGCGCGACAGCAGCTTAGCCCAGCGCTACCAGCGTGAGGTAGAGGCCATCTGGCGTGCCGGAAGCCGCTTATGAAAAACCTCCCCACCTTGATTTTGGCCTCGCAAAGCCCGCGCCGGGCCGAGCTTTTAAAGCGGCTGGCACTGCCTTTTGAAGCGCGCCCTGCTGATATTGACGAAGAAGCCCTAAGGCACCTCGAGCCCGCTCAGATGGCCCAGGAACTGGCCGCGCAAAAAGCCAGGGTCATCTGGCAACCGGGGCTTTGGGTGCTGGCTGCCGATACGGTGGTCGCGCTGGAAGGCGAGACCCTGGGCAAACCCAAAGACCTGGAGGAAAACAAGGCCTTCTTAAGGCGCCTTTCGGGTCGTACCCATACGGTCTACACGGGCTTTGCCATCCTGAAGCCGGATGGCTTCTTGCACCGCGAGGTGGCTCTGGCCCAGGTAACATTCCGCCCTTTGCGATCGTGGGAGCTCGAGTGGTATGCCCAGAGCGGCGAAGGGCTGGACAAGGCCGGAGGATACGGCGCACAGGGGCTGGGCATGGTCTTGCTGGAGCGCATTGAGGGCGACTTCTACACCGTGATGGGCCTGCCCGTGAGCCGGGTCTGGCAGCACTTGTACGAGCTGGGCTACTTCGGCCTCGAGCCCGACGAAAAGCGCTAGCCGCAGGTCAGGAAAGCCGGGCCAGGTTTTGCCGGATGCGCTCGAGCTGGGCCTGGTTCTCGGCCAGCCGCTCCCGCTCGGCCTGCACAATAGCCGGGTCGGCCCGCTCCACAAAACCAGGGTTAGCTAGCTTCTTCTGCCCCTGCTCAACCTGCTTTTCCAGCTCGAGCAGCCGCTTGCGCTGGCGTTCCAAAAAACTCGACAGGTCGCCCTCGGGCTGGAGGTACACAGTGGTGTTGGCGGTCACCTGAGCGATGGCCTTCTGGGGCATCCCCAGCGCAGGCTGGGCTTTGCTAAGAAAGCGGAACAAAGACAGGTTATCCATCACCAACTCGGCCCCTGGCCCGTCCAAATGCACCACGATCTCCTGCTGGGGCGCAAGGCCCAGCTCGGCCCGCAGGTTGCGGGTGGCGGTAATGGTTTGTTGCAGGGTCTCGAAGGCTTTTTCGGCCTCGAGGTCGCGTTCCCCCACCTCCGGCCAGTCCTGCAGGGCCAGCTGCTTGGTATCGCCGGTCAGGGCTTCGTAAAGCTCGGAGGTGATGAAGGGCATGATGGGGTGCAGCAGCTTGAGCAGGGCCGCTAGGGTAGACTCCAGGGTCTGCAAGGTGGCCCGGTTGCCCTCGCGCAAGGCCGGCTTGGCGGCCTCCAGGTACCAGTCGCAGAACTCGCTCCAGACCAGCTCGTAGACCAGCCGGGCGGCGCGGCCCAGGTCGAAGGCCTCATAAGCCTCGGTAATCTCGGCGATGCCCCGGCTAAGGCGCGAGCGCATCCAGCGGTCGGCCAGGGTCAGATCCTGGCCTTTGGCCTCGGGCACCTGGCGGAGTGCGTCCTTGTTCATCAGCACAAACCGCGCGGCGTTGTAGAGCTTGTTGGCAAAGTTGCGCCCCTGCTCGTAGCGCCGCTCGTCGTGGCGGATGTCCTGCCCGCCGGTGGCCAGGTAGTCCCAGGCGAAGCGGCAGGCATCGGCCCCGTATTTGTCGATGAGCTCGAGGGGGTCGATGCCGTTGCCCTTGCTCTTGGACATCTTCTGGCCCTTGGCATCGAGGTACAGCCCGTGCAGCACGATGGTGTGGAAAGGGGCCTGGCCGGTGAACTGGTAGCCCGACATCTGCATACGGGCCACCCAGAAAAAGATGATGTCGTAGCCCGTGACCAGCACATCGGTGGGGTAGAACTTCTGCAGGTCGTCGGTAGCATCGGGCCAGCCCAGGGTGGAAAAGGGCCACAGCGCCGAGGAGAACCAGGTATCAAACACATCCTCATCGCGCCGCAGCTTGAGGTGGGCGTAGCGGGGGTCCTGGTCGCAGTCGAGGTCGGGGTTGGAGGGGTCGGGCACGTAGATGTTGCCCTCTTCGTCGTACCAGGCCGGAATCTGGTGGCCCCACCAGAGCTGCCGGGCGATGGCCCAGTCCTTGATGTTTTCCAGCCAGTCGCGGTTGACCTTTTCCCAGCGCTCGGGTACAAAGCGCATCTCGCCTCTGTCCAGGCCCGCCAGCACCTTCTCGGCCACCGGCTTCATGCGCACGAACCACTGCTCGAGCAACATCGGCTCCACCGGGGCTTTGGTGCGCTCGGAGTAGCCCAGGGCGATGGTGTAGTCCCGCACCTCGCGCAGATGGCCGGCTTCTTCCAGGGCCTGTACCACCCGCTTGCGGGCCTCGAAGCGCTCGAGGCCCCTAAAGGCCTCTGGCACCCGCTCGCCCGTAAGGCAGCCCTTCAGGTCAATCACGCTGGGCATCTCGAGGTTGTGTCGGCTGCCGATCTCGAAGTCGGTGGGGTCGTGGGCCGGGGTAATCTTCAAAGCCCCCGTACCAAAGTCCATCAACACCGCCTCATCGGCGACGATGGGGATGTAGCGCTCGGTCAGGGGAATACGGGCTTTCTGGCCCACCAGGTGACGGTAGCGTTCGTCGGCGGGGTTCACCGCAATGGCCACATCGGCAAAGATGGTCTCGGGGCGCACCGTGGCGATCTGGATCTCGCCGCCGCCCAAAAGGGGGTAGGCCAGGGTGTAGAGCTTGCCGGGGGTGGGTTCGACATTGACCTCGAGGTCGCTCACCACGGTCTGGGCCACCGGGTCCCAGTTCACGATGCGCTGGCCGCGGTAGGCCAGGCCCTGGTGGTAGTACTCGATGAAGGCCCGACGCACCGCGCGGGAAAGCCCCTCGTCCATGGTGAAGCGTTCTCGAGTCCAGTCGCAGGAAGCCCCAATGCGCCTGAGCTGGTGCAGGATGGCCCCCCCGTTTTTCTCCTTAAAGGCCCAGACCCGCTCTAAAAACTTCTCGCGTCCCAGGTCGTGGCGGGATAGCCCCTCCTGGGCCAGTTCTTTCTCCACCAGCACCTGGGTAGTAATACCGGCGTGGTCGGTGCCGGGCAGGTACAAAGCCTCGTAGCCCTGCATGCGTTTGAAGCGGATCAGGGTGTCGATGATGGTGTTGTCCAGCGCGTGCCCCAGGTGCAGGTTGCCGGTCACGTTGGGGGGTGGGATCACGATGGTAAAAGGGCCTTTACCCTTGTGGGCGTTGAGTTCGGGCTTGAGGGGATTGCGGGCCCATTCCTCGGCCCAGCGGGGTTCCACGGTCTGGGGGTCGTAGGTTTTGGGTAGTTCCTTAGGTTCAGTCATGGTTGCTCCGGGGTGACAGGTGGTATATTTGTTTTTCGTCCTGGAAGCTGGCTTCCTCGTAAGCCACCCCAACCACCCTGGTATTTTCGTCAAAGGTGTGGCTCCAGAAGCCCACGGTCAGGCGGTTGCCCTCGAGGCTCACCGTACCTACCGCTATTTCCTTCCACCCGTCTTCATCTTCGTCTTCGTCGTCATGGTCGAGGTCGCCTTGATCCAATTCTTCATCCACTTCAAAGTCTTCTATGCCGAGGAGCTCATAGTCGCCTTCGTCCAGGTCGTCCAGGTCGTCATCGTCCTCCTCGAGGTCGTCCAGGTCAATCGCGCTGAGGGTACAGACCTGACCCACCAGGCTGCGGACGGGGTTGTTGGGCTGACCGAAGCGGGTGCTGAACTCCGGACGGAAGGGGGTGTATTCGATGAGCGCCACCAGCATGTACTCGCCCAGCTCCCATTTGCACTCCAGCAAGGGCGGCAGCGGCTCGTCCCGGTCGGGGTCGTGGTCGGGCGGAGGGGTGGCGATGGGCGCGTTGAGCAGCTCGACGACCATCCGCTTGCGTGCCTTGCCACTAACCTCTATGGGTGCACCTCGGCCCAAGAAATCTTCCATCTTCCAGTGCTTGAGGCGGGACTTCAGCTCGCCAAGCGCTTCCTCGAGGCTATCCACAATCCGCATGGCATCGCCCCTTTGCAAGAAGTACCAGCCGGGATACTCCTTGGATTCCACGGCTGGGATTTCCTTCCCCAGAAGCTTGAAGAACCGGGGCGTCCGGCTCAGCCACAGCAGGCCGGGCTCGTAGTGGGGCTCGAGCTGCCATTCTTTAGGGATGCTGTTCATGTAACCTCCTGCATATCGCCCAAATTGATACCGCATCAAGCTCTTACAGCCCGAAGCGGTGCATTGACTAAATCATCCTTGGCGTTGTGTCTCATCCATTGTTCCTTCATACCTCACTTGTAAAACAAAAACGCCCCTGCAGACTTGGCTGCACGGACGAGGGCTTTCCCCGCGGTACCACCGCGCTTCCTGAAGCACCGATTCCAGGCGCTTCAGGCACTCTAACGTGCTGTATCGGGCACCCCCGGCAGGCTCTACGCTCCCGTAGGAGTTTCTTCCTGCTGGCTCGCGGGCGACGTTCGGTTTGTGCCGTTCCCAGATGCCCTCTCAGCCTGTGGGGCACCCTTTCTGTGGGGGCAGCAAACCTACTCTTCCCGGTCTACGCCTAATGGCATTATACAGCAATCCCAAGGGCCTTTGGATCGGCCCCCAAAGGCCAGTAATGGCGTGCCGAACTGCGGTCAGGTGGATTCGGCAAGCGCCTAAAAGGCCTGGGTTAACTCCAGAACGAGCCAGCCCAAGAAGAAAACCGCCGAGAATACCGCTATGGCGTAGCGTACAGAGGTCTTATCAGCTGCACTGCGGCCAAAAATGCTTTTGAGGAGGTTTGGGTTGCGGCTGGCCATGGGGCATCACTCCTTTTTAGTAATACATTCCGGGGAAGGTTTGATTGCGGCCTGAGCTTTTGGCCTCGGCCTGAAAGCGGTCGGCGCGGGCCAGTACGGCCTGAGCGGTGGCTTCGTCGTCGCGGCTGGCAAAGCCCAGGCTGATGGTTACCTTAAGTTCGGGGTGGAGCTGGTTCCAGGGGTATTTCTGCACCGACATACGCAGCCGCTCGCACACCCCAAAAGCCCGGTCGCCGGTGATGCCACGCAAAATCAGGGCAAACTCCTCACCTCCGAGCCTTCCGGCCACATCTGAGGCGCGCAGGGCTTTGCGCGCCAGTTGTCCGATGCGGCGCAAGACCTCATCGCCGGTGGACTGGCCAAAGCGCTCGTTTATGGCCTGGAAGCCATCCAGGTCAAAGCTGACCACTGTAAAAACTTCGCCGCTGGCAAAAACCCGCTCGAGGGCCTTTTCAAAAGCAACTTTGCCCGGCAGGCCGGTCAGTGGGTCATCGGCTTCAATTCCATAGCCCTCCAGCAGGGGGCTACGGGCATTGATCAGGCTATGGTTGCGTTCTTTTACCAAGCGCTCTACCGACTCCAGAATATCCTTTAGCGAATCGAGGCTGCTGCTGGACTGTGCAATCTGATTACGCATCTGCTCGAGCATTTGCAGCAGTTTAATATCTTCATCACGCAGCTTTTCCGTGCTCATCTTGCAGCGGATTATATGGGGGCGGGTGGCTACCGTTTGTGCGATTTGACCATCACGTGTTTCTGCGTATCCACCATTGGTTGGATTGACAAAATTGTGTTTTTGGTCACCTGTAATGTGACCCCAGCCCCGTTCATCAGAGCATTTCCAGGCATAATCTGAATACGAGATGAGTACGCTCAGCGAAGCCCTGGTACTGGAAGCCCTGAAAACCGTCAACGACCCTGAGCTACATAAGGACCTGGTGTCGCTGGGGATGGTCGAGCAAATTGCTGTAGAAGGAAGCAAAGCCACAGTCAAAATCAACCTAACCACCCCGGCCTGCCCTCTAAAGGAAAAAATCGCGGGGGACGTGCGCGCGGCCCTTGGCAAGATTGGTGCGAGCGAGGTCGAAGTGCATTTTGGCGCCCAGGTGCGCGGGCCTCAGAACCTGCCTCTGCCCGGCATCAAGCACATTGTGGCGATCGGCTCGGGCAAGGGGGGCGTGGGCAAAAGCACCGTTGCTGCCAACCTGGCCATCGCGCTGGCCCAGGAAGGCGCCCGTGTGGGTTTGCTGGACGCCGACATCTACGGCCCCAGCCAGGCTCAGATGTTTGGCACCCAGGGTGAGAAGTTGCGCGTAGACGAGCAAAAGCGGATGGTTCCGCTAAAGCGCTATGGCATCAAGCTCATCAGCATCGCCAACATCGTCCCGCCGGGCCAGGCCATGGTCTGGCGCGGCCCCATTTTGCACGGCACCATCAAGCAATTTTTGCAGGAGGTGGCCTGGGGCGAGCTCGACTATCTAATCGTGGATTTGCCTCCTGGCACCGGTGATGTGCAACTTTCCTTATCGCAGCTCACCCAGCTTTCGGGGGGCGTCATCGTCACCACACCACAGGACGTAGCGCGCATCGACGCAGAGCGGGCATTGGACATGTTCAAGCGGGTACAGGTCAGTATCCTGGGCGTAATCGAGAACATGTCGTTTTTTGAGCAAAATGGACAAAAAACCTACATCTTTGGGCAGGGCGGGGGCCGCAAAATGGCCGAGCAATACAAAACCGCTTTCCTGGGTGAAATCCCTATTGCGCTCTCGGTGCGCGAGGGGGGCGACAGCGGCGTGCCGGTGGTGATTGGGGCCCCCGATTCGCCAGAAGCTTTGGCTTTCCGTCAGGCTGCGCGCAATTTAGCAGGTCAGTTGTCGGTACAGTCTCACCTGCTGCTGCCGATGGCCTAGGGGTGTTATGGCTTTGGGAATGGGCGAGACCAAACTGCGAATCCTGGAGACCCTGCGCTCGAGGTCGAGCTGTGCCGGCTCGCTGGCCGAGTCGCTGGGCATCTCCAAGGTTGCGGTGCACCGCCATTTAGAGGACCTCGAGCGCGAAGGTTTGGTGCGGGCCCGCCTGGAAAAAAACGAAGGCCGAGGCCGCCCCAAGCAGGTCTATCAGGCCGTAGACGAGCAAGCCCCCTATGCCCGCATGTGCGCCGATGTGCTCACCCACCTCAAAGAGCTTTTTGGTGAAGGGCTGGTGCTGGAGGTATTGAACCGGCGTAACAACAAGCTGCTCGAGGAACTCGCCCCACACCTAGAAGGTCTGAGCCTGGAACAAAAACTTTACCGCCTGGCCGAGTTTCTCACCGAACAGGGCTATCAGGCCAGTTTTTTCTACGAAAATGGACGCTGGTACCTGGAGCAGGGGCGCTGCCCCAAGCTGGCCCTTTCGCTCGAGCACAGTGAGTTTTGTCAGACCGAGCTCGAGCTGTACCAGAAGCTGCTGGGCGTGCCCGTAACCCGCGAAAAGCGCATTTCTGCCGGAGGCGACTGCTGCCGCTATCGCATCGAAGCCGAAAGTCCGTCTGACCAACAAAACACCTGGTAATAACCAGCAGCCCTCCCGCTAAATGCAGCTTTGGTTCAAATAACCAACTTTAACGCACCCGCTTCTGCTATCTTTTCGGTAGCAGGAGGTGCTATGTGTCTTTTTTACAGGAAAAGGGAGGGTCGCTAATGGCTAAGCCAGACCGCCGCCCTGCCGCCTGCCCCACCCCCGATCCACTGGACTTATCCCAGGGGATTATGGTGGTGCGTACCGACCTCGAGGGGCGTTTTGTTTATGCAAACCGGGCCTACCTGGGATATATGGGGCTGCAAACCCTGCCTATAGGAACAAGCGCTTTGCAACACATCGCCCCTAAAGACTTACCGGCTGTAGTGGAGACCGTAAAAAAGGTACTCGAGCATCCCGGTCAAACCGGTTGGGTAGAGTTCAGCAAGCCATTTAATAAACCCTGGAACCTGGGCCGCTGGGAGTTTATGGCCCTGGTAGACCAACAGGGCAAGCCTGTGGGCATTCAGTGTATAGGCTACGAGGTTGGCGACAGCTACCGCCAGGCCCGCTTCCAGGAGGCCTCGCTGGAGCTTCTGGCCTCGGGATTGAAGGAAACGCTGTCGCCCGAGCAGGTTCTAAAGCAGGCACTGGAAGCAGCGTTGAAGGTAGTCCCGGTAGCCCAGGCGGGCAGCGCAACCCTCCTCTATCCAGAAGGCCATTTTCGCTTTGTGGCGGCCCACGGCTACGATCTGGCAGCACTGCAGAAGGTTCATCTGTTCCCCCAGGAGCCGCTTTCGCTAAGCCAGCATATTCAAGCCAGGATATTTACCCATGCCGATATCATCCGATTTAACGAACGCCTCGACCCCGAGCGGCGGGCCGTTTTGGAGGGGCCGGGGCATGCCAGCGCCATCCAGGCTATGCTGGCAACCCCGGTAGTGGTCAAGGGTACGGCTCGAGCCTACCTGTACCTCGACCACTTCGACCGTCCCGACGCCTTCGACGAGGTTGACCTACACCACCTGGAGGGGCTAGCCCACCATGTGGCCGGGCTGCTTTACGGAAGTGAGCTGCGCAGCGAGGTTCACTTTAGACGCTACCATGACCCTCAAACCGGGTTGACCAATCTGCAAAGCCTTACGGAAACGCTGTCCAAGCGGTTGCCGGCCCCCCGGGCCTTAGTGGCCCTGCACTGCCACTCGCTCGAGCGCATTCGGCGGCTGGAAGGCGAGGAGGTCTGGGCGGCAGTGGTGCAAGCCGTAGCCAATGCAATGCTGGCCGAGCTACGCCCAGCCGACCATCTGGCTTACGAAAAGAACACCTTCTGGTTGCTTCTGGAAGGGGTAGACAACCCATCAGGCATTCAGGCGGTGCTCTCGCGGCTATACCAAAGCATAAACAGCAAACTGGCCCCGCGCTGGCGTCAGCTCAACTTTAACCCACGGGTGGGGGTGGCTTTCGCCCAGCCCGGTATCGCCACGCTCAAGCTGCCCCAGGCCGCCGAAATAGCCCTTAAGCAAGCCCAGCAGCCTGGTCAGGTGCGCTTTTATGAATCCTCGCTGGAGCAAAACGTGCTCGAGGACGACTGGCTCCACCAGGCCCTGGGGCAGGCCCTGCGGCCGCTCAAGTCTGGCGAAGCGCCCCTGGGCTTCCGTCTCCACTTCCAGCCCATCCGGGCCCTTGCCAGCGGGCAACTGCAGCACCTCGAGGCCCTGCTGCGCTGGCAGCACCCCGAACGGGGCCTGATTTCTCCGGCCAAGTTTTTGCCCATCATCGAAGAAGAAGGCTGGATGGGAGAGCTGGGCGACTGGATTATAGGGGAGGCTGTGGCATGTTCTGCGAGATGGGGGGTGCCGATTGCGGTCAACCTGGCCGCAAGCCAGCTCGAGCCCTGGCTTCCCCAGCAGATCAGCGCACATCTACAGCGCCACGGCCTGGCCCCACAAGCACTGATCCTCGAGGTGACCGAACAGGTGGCCCTGGACGAGACCAGCCTGTCGGTGCTGCGGCAACTGGCCCTGCAGGGGCATCCCCTGCATCTCGACGATTTTGGCACCGGGTTTTCCTCCCTGGAGCGAATTACCGCCCTGCCCCTGGCGGCCATCAAGCTGGGCCAGGGGTTCATCAAAAACCTGGGTTCCGACCCCAGTGCCCAAACCTCTGAGGCCCGCCTGTTGCGGGCAGTACAGGCCCTGGGCAGCGGCCTGGGGCTCAAGGTAATCGTGGAGGGCATCGAGAGCGAAGCCCAGCTTCAGTTTCTATTGGCCGAGGGGTTTTCGCTGGGTCAGGGCTACCTGCTCGGAAGACCCACTGCAATTGAGTCCTACGCGCAACTGCAGGCCTTACAGCAAGGAGGCCCATGAGCCGCGTATTTAGTCGCTCAGCTGCTAACCTACTCTATGGTGCAGTGGTGCTCTGTGTGCTGGTGTTTGTGTTGTTGCCAGATTCCCTCGAGTCCCATCAGACGTACAGGCTGCCCTTTCTGATGGTTTTTACGGCCACCACCGCCAGCATCTATGGTATGGGCTGGGGGTTTTTGGCCGCTGGGGCGTCGGCCTTGCTGCTGGCCCAGTGGATGGGGCTTCAGGCATTGGACGGGGTGTTGCTGCTATTGTCGGTGGTTCTTGCCAGTAGCATCGGGAGCAGCCTTCGCACGGCCCACCGCCACGCTAAAGCGCTGGCCCGCAGCCACCAGTTAATTGCAGAGACCTTGGAGATTTTTCCCAAGATCGACAAACGTCAGGCCTTGTTGGAAAGCCTCCCAGAGCGTCTGGTCAGCTTTGCCTCAGGCGGCCACGTGGGCATCTGGCTACCCCAAGCGCACAGTTTCCGCCTTCTCGCCTGTGTCCCTGATATTGGCCTACAGGAAATTTCAGCCCAGGGTGTGGTGGGCCGGGCATTTCGTGAGGGCAAACCCCAGTATGTGCCCGATGTACGAAAAGACTCGAGTTTTATCGCAACACCTGGCCTTACCAGTGTAGCCGAACTGGCCCTTCCCCTATTTGAACGGGGGGAAGTGGTGGCAGTGCTCAATCTGGAAAGGGCCAGGCCCTTTCTGTCCGAAGAAGTGGATGGACTAATTCGCTTTGCCGAAACGGTCAGCCTGCAACTAGACCGACTGGCCGACCTCGAGATCCGCCGCCTGCTCTCCGACCTTTCCATCCAGATGCAAAAGGTACGATCTCTGCAGGAAGCTGCCGAGCTGGCACTTTTGCTCCTCTTGCACGGTCTATCCCTCGAGGCCGGGGTGGTTTGGGAGGCTCGAGGCGCAAGGATGCGGGCCTTGGCCCACCAGGGGGTAAACGAACCCAGCCTGCTGGAGGTGTTGCACAACGGGCTGCCCTATGGGTATGGCCTGGCCTGGGAGGTTTATGCCACAGGAAAACCGTACTTTACCCAGCGCTATGCGGAAGAGACACGCGGTGTAAAACCCCTACAGGATTTGGGCTGGCAAACCTTCGTGGCACACCCCATCCCCACCGCCGGCAGCAAGAGAAGCCGCTTTGTGCTGGTGGTAGGCTCCCCCCAGGAAAGAGCCTGGAGAAGAGCAGAAAAGGAACTCCTGCTGCTGTTTTGCCGCAACCTGGGCATTGGCTTTGAGCGGCTGATCGAGCGGCTCCATCACGAGGGGGTAAATCGCCTGACGCAAGAACTGCTGGAAGAGCCCTCGGAGAATCTTTACCATTTGGTGCTGGTGGAGGCCATCGAGCAGGTGCCCGGAAGCGAAGCGGGAAGCCTCCTGGTGCTCGAGGATGGAAAATACCGCTACAAGGCCGCTGTAGGATACGACCTTGTGGGGTTACAGGCCGCACCCAGCAGCCCGGCGGATATGCTCGATTGGTATGGCCTGGGAGAAGAACGCTCCCGCCAGGGGGAACCCCGCATCCTGAGTGCAGAGGAGACCGAAATCTACAAGGTCAGCTACCAGACTGCGCCACCAGAAATCATGGACACTGCCGGCAGGGCGCGCGAGATTAAGGCCAACCTTTGCTTGCCCATCGCTTACCGGGGCGAGGTGCTGGCCTACCTCAACCTGGACAACCTGCACGATCCGCAGGCCTTCGCAGAGGATAGCCTGCACGCAGCCCAATTTTTCGCAGCGCCACTGGCCACCCTGCTGCACGATGTCAGAATTCATCGTCTGCTGGAGGAAGCAGCCCTTACCGACTCCCTGACCGGGCTGCCCAACCGTCGGGCCTTCGACAAGGTGCTCTCTGAGGAGCTCGAGCGGGCCGTTCGGTATGGTTATCCGCTTTCGCTGGCGATCATGGACTTAAAGGGCTTCAAAGCCGTAAACGACAAACTGGGCCACGCCACCGGCGACCTCGCGCTCATCCGGGTGGCCCAGTTGCTGGAAGAAGAACGTCGTGGCGGAGACCATCTTTTCCGCTGGGGCGGCGACGAGTTCGCAGCCATCTTCCCACATACCGACAAGGGCGAAGCCTTGGTTGTGGCCAAACGCTACGCACAGATAATCGAATCGATCAGCTTTGGCCAGCAACGCCTCGGCGTAAGTATAGGGCTAGCGGCTTATCCCGAAGATGGCTCTAATCCAGATAAACTACTTGTCGCTGCAGACAACCGCATGTATGAGGCCAAGGCTTTGGGCATCCCCTTGAAAACTTGAGCGACTAAGTGTCTCCATAAGCGAAATGCAAGATGCCATACCGAAAGTTTGTCGGGGAATTGCGCCAGGTATGCATTGACTCATTCCGCTGGTTTTGCCAATCTGCCCTGGCGCAACTTATACGCCCTCACGCCGCCACAAGCCAAAAGCACCCTGGTTTTCGCTGCAGAGGAACCATGATAAGCTCTCCTTCAGTTGGCCCTGCAGCACATGGGACGCAATTTCGAACTTTCACACGGGGGCCGCAAGCGGCTCATTGGCCGCTGGAAGGCCTTGCTTAGCTCGCTTGGGATAGACCCCAATTCGCACTTTCACATGCTGGAAGACCTATTCACTCGCCACAGCGAGCCCCAGCGGCACTACCACAATCTGCTCCACCTCAGCACCCTGTTCTCGCTGTTACCGGCAAAGCCCCACCTCGAGTTCGCCATTTGGTTCCACGATGCCATCTACGACCCCACCCGCACCGACAACGAAGCCAAAAGCGCACACCTGGCCGAACAGAGCCTAAAACGCCTAGGGATAGACCCAGAGCTTATCCAAGCTGTAGTAGATATCATCTTGGCCACGCAAAGCCATCAGTCGAACGACCCCGATACGGCTTTGTTTCTGGACGCCGACCTCTCCATTCTGGGCGCCGACCGCAAAACCTACAAAGCCTATGCCCAGGCCATCCGGGACGAGTACGCCTGGGTTCCAGAGGCGCTGTTCCGGGAACGACGCGCCCAGGTGCTACAAAAGTTTCTGTCGCGCCAGCGCATCTACCAGACCCCTGCTTTTGCCATGCTGGAGCAACCCGCCCGCGAGAACCTGCGGCATGAGCTGCAAACTTTGCTGGAGCCTGGCCATAACCGGCGCAAATGAGTGCAAAAAGCCCTCGGAGCCCAGGAATGGCATGGCTCAATAGGCTGCGGGGGTGTGGTCAGCCAGGGCCTGCCAGTAGCGCTCGAGGTCCTCCGCCAACTGCTGGGCCAGACCCAAGCGATACGCAGTGGCCACCCGCTTGCCCAGTGCACGAGCCAGGGAATCGGAGCTGGCCTCCAGGGCTGCCAGGGCTTTCTCTGAAAGGGCTATGTATACCTGCTCCGGATGGGCCGGTACGGGCGGCAGGCTGAACCAGTAGCTAGCCTCCTCGGGTTTGACCACCGCGGCCCCCCTGCTGGTAAACCAGTCGGCACCCTCCGGGTGAACATAGACCCGGGCCGCCTGGGCCACCGCCTGGCGCACCGCTTGGGCAAATGGCACTGGAATGGCCCACCCCGCTTTAGGGGTGGGCAAGGGGCGGTAGGCTTGCGCCCTCAGTTCGACGTTTTGCTCACCGTTCCACTCGCTTAGCACCAGGCCCGCAGCCAGCTCGATGTGTTCTGGCAGGCTTTCGCCATTGTCACGCCATTTGATGACCCGGATGCCATTCAGTCGGAACGACAGGTGCTTGCCTTCGCCCATAGTGCGCACATGCTCCGGTTTGCCCTGGGTATAAAACAGCGGCTCAGGGTTGCCCTCCCCCAGGGGCTCGAGTAGCCTCAAAGCCTGGTGTAGTTCGGCCAGGTCTTCCCCATCCAGCCATCCGTCCAGAACAATTTCAGGCACTGGCACCGGAAACTGGGCTGCGTAGCGGTGAATGGCTTCAGTGAAAGCGGGAATCTGTTCCTCCTGAATGGCAAAACCCGCCGCCTGGGCATGGCCCCCAAAGCGTTTGAGGAAAGACCTAGCAGCCTGCAAAGCCCCCACCGCGCTAATACCAGGCGTCGAGCGCACCGAGCCCTTGCCATCGGCAATGATAAAGACCGGTTTGTAGTAGCGCTCGAGCACCCGGCTGGCCACGATGCCCATCACGCCCGGATGACCCTCGGCATCGTGAATAACCAGGGCAGGCTGAGTGGGGTCTATGCTGGGCCAGATGCGCTGTAGCATCTCCTCCTCGATGCGCTGGCGCTGCTGGTTGAGGCGGGTCAGGTGCTCGGCCAGGGAGGGGGCTTGCAGCGGATCCTGGGTGGTGAGGAGCTCCAGGGCCACCTCGGCCTGTCCCAACCTCGAGGCCGCATTGATTCGGGGGGCAATGCGAAAAGCAATCTCGCTGGCGCTAAACTCACGGCAGTGCTCGGCGGCCAGCACCTTCAGGCCCAGATTGCTCGAGTCGCGCAGGCGGGAGAGCCCCTCTTTGACCAAAGCCCGGTTAAAGCCCCGCAAGGGGGCCACATCGGCCACCGTGCCGATGGCGGCCAGGTCGGCATACTCCAGGGGCGGGTCTTTCCCCAGCAGCTCGTACACCTGCCACAGCAGCAAAAACGCCACCCCCGAACCCGTAGGGTGGGCCTGACCTTCCAGCCAGGGCGAAAGGGCCGGATGCACAATCAGACCTGGCGGCGAGGAAGCACCCGGCGTGTGGTGGTCGGTTACCAGCACCGAGACCCCATTTTCTACCAGCTCGCGCAATTCGGCGTGATTGGAGATGCCGCAGTCTACAGTAATGAACAGGTCGCAGGCTTCTAGATGCTCTGGCACCCGCTCCATCAAGACACCGTAGCCTTCGCTCAAGCGATGGGGAATGAAGGGGTGGATGTCGGCCCCCAGTTTTCCCAGGCCGTTGAGCAGGATGGCCGTTCCGGTAAGGCCGTCGGCATCGTAGTCGCCGTGCACGCGGATGCGCTCACGTTTTTCTAAAGCCTCGATAATGCGAACCGCCGCTTGCCTCAGGCCTTCGATGGGCAGCAGCTTTAGAGGGGGCTCGAGGTCTTCGACCCGCTTGAAGCCCCGGTTCCACAAAACCGCCGCAGCCAGCGGGGGGATGCCTAGTTGTTCCACTAGCGGGCGGAGTTCGGAGACTGGCGGCCATTCACGAAATTTCCAGATCATGCAAGATCTCCCAACCAACACCTGCCAAGGGCAGGCCATCTAAGGCATCTACCTGGGCATCTACCTGGGATGAGACGACCCCCAACCAGCCCATCAGGTCTGCCGGTCGGGAATGACCGGGGTTTCTTCGGGGTGCTGCTTTTTGAGGGCCTCGAGTTCAGCCTTAACCTGGCGTAATTCTCGGTCGCGCCGGTTGAGAGCAGCCTGGGCATTCACCCAGCCGGTAAGCCCGTACAGCCCCATCACACTCAAGCCCAGCCCAAAGGCCGTCACCAATAAAAAGCTCAGATGTACCAGGCCCCAGGGTGTGCCAATCAAAAGACCCGGTTCCAGAACATACACTGCCCAGGCCAGAGCAGCCACCCCCAATACCACCACGAAGGCCAGTGCGTTGAGCACTTTCATGCTAGAAGTTTACTCCATGGCATCGGGCCCTGGCTCAAACCCATTTCTTCAGGTCGATGCGGCCCTCGTAAATGGCTTTGCCGGTAATGGCGCCCTCCACACCCAGGCGCCTCAGGCCCTCGAGGTCGGCGTCCGAAGCGATGCCACCCCCCGCAATCAAGAAGCCCGGCCAGGCTGCGCGAACCTCGCGGATCACCTCGAGGTCGAGCCCGGCCAGGGTTCCATCCCGCCGCACATCGGTGTAGATAAGGGTACGCACCCCCAGCTCCCACATCCGCAGGCCCAAATCCTGCACCCTGAGGGCTGTTTCCTCCGCCCAGCCCGAGACCACCACCTCCAGGCCCCGCGCATCCAGGCTGACCACCACCCGCTCGGCGCCAAACTCCCCTAGCATCCGCTCCAGCACTTCCGGCGCTTTTACAGCCACCGTACCCACCACCACCCGGCTGGCTCCCAGGGCCAACACCTCCCTGGCCGCCTCCAGGCTGCGTATCCCACCCCCTACTTCAAAGGGGATAGCCAAAGAGGCAGCCAGCGTACGCAACACCGCCCGGTTTTCTCCCCGTCCCAAAGCCGCGTCCAGGTCGACCAGGTGTAGCATCCTGGCCCCTTGCTTCTGCCAGTGCAGGGCGGCCTCCAGCGGGTTTTCGTAATAGACGGTTTCCTGGCGGGGGTCGCCCTCAAACAAGCGAACGGCCCGCCCGGACTGGATGTCTACCGCAGGAATCACCAACATTGGGGGATTGTATCAAGCCTGCCAGAGCAAAATCATCAGTAAATTTTCTTCCCCAACAAACTGCTGGCCAGCTCGACCATCATCCGGGCGGTGCGGTTAGCGATGTCCAGAATGGGGTTCACCTCAACCAGATCCAGGCTGGTAACCAGGCTGGCATCGGCCAGCAGCTCCATAAGCAAGTGGGCCTCGCGGTAGGTCAGGCCCCCTGGCACGGGCGTACCCACCCCCGGCGCTATTTCGGGGTCCAGCACGTCGGCATCCAGCGAAACGTGCACCCGGGAAAAACCAGCGAACTTTGCCGCAACCTGCTGAGCAATGGCCGGAATGCCCTGCACATCCACCTCTTTCATGGTGAATACCGTAACCCCCCGCTCGCGCAGCAGCCGCACCTCGCCCGGATCCAGGCTGCGAATCCCAATGAGGACCACGTCTTCGGGCCGCACCTTGGCCCCCGGGCGACCCAGGTCTACTAGGCGGGGGTCGCCCAGGCCGCACAGGTGCGCCAGCGGCATCCCGTGAATGTTGCCGCTGGGGCTGGTCTGGGGGGTGTTGAAATCGGCGTGGGCGTCTACCCAGATCACCCCGATGCGCTCACCCCGACTGGCCCCCGTTACCGACCCCATGGCAATGGAGTGGTCGCCCCCCAGCACAATGGGAAACACCCCAGCGGGCATCTGGTTCAAGGCTTCGATGGTGTCGAGGCAGACTGCCCGGATGGCCTCGAGGTAGCCCAGTCCTCCCAGCGCTTGCTGGGCGCGCAGACTCTCAACCACCGGCACCTTGATATCGCCGTAATCGTGCACACGGTGGCCCAGGCCCTGAAGCACCTCCTGTAAACGTCCGTAGCGCATGGCGCTGGGGCCCATGTCTACCCCACGCCGACCCTGACCCAGATCCATCGGAACGCCTAAGATACCGATATCCTTCATACCCCCACAGTCTACCGTCGGGCGTGCAGCGATGCAGCCAGCCTGCTGGGGCCATTGACCTGAAGCCATTTCGGCGCTAACATAAAGAGCTACGCTTAGCGCGCAAGCATTGGGAAAAATGAAACACCGACCTTTACAAAACATCAACCTCGCGCAGCTCCTACGCGAGGGAGGCAGCACCAGCGCCAGGGACGAAATCCAGGATTACATTGCCCTGCACAACGAGCGCATACCCCTGGAAGGAAAAGCGCTCTGGAAGGCAACGGTCACCCGGATAGAAGGTGAGGGGGGGCTGGAGTTCTGGCTTTCGGGTGAGATTGCCGGCAACGCCATCATGGAATGCCGTCGCTGCCTGACCCCTACCCCTACCCCTGTACGGGCCCATTTTCAGTATCTGCTTCGCTACCAGGCGGGCTTGCAGCACCTCGAGGCCATCGAGGAGGACGAAGAGGAAATTCTGCTTTTTGGTCATCCCGACCTCGACTTAGAACCGCTTCTGAGCGAAGCTTTTGCCCTCGATCTGCCCTACACCGCCCTCTGCAAAGAAGACTGCAAGGGCCTATGCCCGGTCTGTGGGGCCAACCTCAACGAGGTGGACTGCGGTCACCTGCCCCAAACCCAGACCAAGCTGGCCGCCGAGCTTTCTAAGTTGCTGGGCGAGATTAAAGACTGATGCTCGCGTTATAGCGAGAGCGCAAACCCAGGGCATTACCCGTGCGCGCAACCGCTGGTAGGGCTGCCCGCACTGCGCCGGAGAAGCCAGCCTCAATCCACCACATGGGCAGCCTGGCCTTGGTGTTAGGCTATTCTTATGCCGGCCATTGCCTTAGACCGCTGGCTCCAGCACCTCGTAAAGCACCTGCCCGTGGCTAAAGAGGGCCGCGACCCCGAAGGCGTTCACCAGGTACGGGTGGCCGTACGGCGGCTGCGGGTGTGGCTGCGGCTGGCCGGAATGCGGGTACTCGAGGACGACCTGGCCTGGCTGGTACGTGCGGCGGGCGAGGTGCGCGACCTGGAGGTGTTGTTGCAGCACCCCGACCTGCCCAAAGCCTTCCGCAACTGGGCCGCCTCCAGGCTGGAACAAGCTCGAGCCGCCTTGGTACCGCTGCTGGATAACCCTCGGCTGGCCGGGCTGCTTCAGGCCCTCGCCAACCTGCCACCCCTGGACGAGGAAGCAGCCAAAGCTCGACTAAAGCGCTTTGTTCGTCAAGCCGCGCGCAAAGCCGAGGAATGGCGTAATCAGGACAGCATCGAAAGCCTACACGCCTTGCGCCGGGCCCTGCGCCGCCTGCGCTACGCCAGGGAGTGGCTGGGGCTGGACAGCCAGGACGAGAAGGCCCTCCAGGAGATTTTCGGGCAGGTGGGCGACCTGAGCTTCACCTTGAGGTACCTGGCCGCCTTTGAGGCCGAAGGTAGCAGGGTGCCTGCGGCCTACAAGCGGCAGCTCGAGGCCCAGTTGACCGAAGCCCTTGAGGCAGCTCGAGCAGCCTGGCAAACACATCAGGCTGACCTGGGGTGAGCAGCAGGCAGTTTGGTTTAGACGCCACACAGCGCATTTGACCCCTGCATTCGCGGGCACCTACCCAAAGCAGGTCTTCAAAGTTCAAATTGCGAGGTTGACGGCCATTGTTCCGCAGTACAACAAACAGGTGGCAAAACTGCCACAAAAAAACCGGAGGAAAGTCCTCCGGTCAGGCCCAACAGGTATTACTTTTTGCGGGGACGGTATTTACCGTGGGAACCACGGAAGATTTTTCCACGACGGGTGCGACGATCACCTTTGCCCATGTTTTACTCCTAAGCTTTGGCTCCGCCCAAAAGCTGGTTCACCTTGCTCATCAGGCGGGACTTACGACGGCTGGCCGCGTTCTTGTGCAGGGTAGAGCCTTTGGCGGCCTTATCGATCAGGCTTTCGGCATAGCGCATGACCCGAACCGCTTCGCCCGCATTGCCTTCTTTGGCCAGGGCCACCGCTTTCTTGCTGATGGTCTTGATGGCCGACATCTTGGACTTGTTGCGGGCACGACGCTTAAGCGACTGCCGGTGGCGCTTGATGGCCGAGGGGTTACGTGCTGTCTTTTTCTGTGCCATAGTTCTCCAATATTGCCAAATTGGGGGCTGCGGAGTTCGCACCAATGGCGAAAAAGCAGCCTCGAGGCAAACCGCTCACAAGTCTAGCATAAGGCCAGCCCCCATGCCTAGACCCTCAAAACTCGTTGCGGGCCGCAACCCAGTCCATACGCACCTGGCCGCGCGCATCCTTGAAGCGGAAATAAACATCGTACAGGTTGGCATCGGCGGGGTAGCGAATTTCATCCGAAAAGCGGCCCTGGTAACGCTTAATCAGGCCAGGGCTGCTCTGGCCCGCGCGGCGAATCTCCACTTCAAAGCTCCCTTGGCGCAACTCGCCGCTCACCATTACTTTGACAAAAGACCGAATGCCTGTCACACGCACCTGGTTGCGGGTCTCGCCGGTGTAGTTCCAGTAGTAAACCGGGGTAAAAGGGGCATAACCCACCGCCAGGCCATAGCGCTCGGCATAAAAGTACACACCACCTGCAATCAGGGCCAGAAATAAAAGCATTCGCACGGTTCAAGTATAAGACAAGTCTGGATTTGCCTTGCCCAAAATTCCTAGAAACCTAAAATACCCTGCTCAAATCGGTATACTTGGGAGCATGACAGCGGAGGAAGCATTCGGCTTACTGCGAATCGGGGCAGTGGAAATCATCCCCCAGGAAGACTTACTCAAAAAACTGCAGTCGGGGAAAAAGCTGGTGGTCAAGCTGGGGCTCGACCCTACCCGGCCCGACATTCACTTTGGCCATGCGGTGGTGTTGCGCAAAATGCGGCAGTTTCAGGAGCTCGGCCACAAGGTGGTCATCATCATCGGCGACTTTACCGCCATGATTGGCGACCCCTCAGGCCGCAGCAAAACCCGCCCGCCCCTTACCCTGGAGGAAACCCGGGCCAATGCCAAAAGCTACGTGGAACAGGTGGGCAAAATTCTCATCACCAACGACCCCGCGCGCTTCGAGCTGCGCTACAACTCAGAGTGGCTGGAAAACCTGGGCTTCAAAGAGGTCATCAAGCTCACCTCGCTGCTCACGGTAGCTCAGATGCTCGAGCGCGAGGACTTCAAGAAGCGCTACACCGAGGGGATTCCCATCTCGATTCACGAGTTCCTTTACCCCTTTGCCCAGGGGTACGACTCGGTGCCCATCGCCTGTGATGTGGAGATGGGCGGCACCGACCAGAAGTTCAACCTGCTGGTCGGGCGTGAGGTGCAGGAGGCCTATGGCCTGGAAAAGCAGGTGGCCTTCATCATGCCGCTGCTGATCGGGGGCGATGGGCAGAAGATGTCCAAAAGCTA
This sequence comes from Meiothermus cerbereus DSM 11376, assembly GCF_000620065.1. Taxonomy (NCBI): domain Bacteria; kingdom Thermotogati; phylum Deinococcota; class Deinococci; order Thermales; family Thermaceae; genus Meiothermus; species Meiothermus cerbereus. Next base: position 112,213 of record NZ_JHVI01000001.1, read on the forward strand.
CGACAACTACATTGGCATCACCGAAGAGCCCAGCGACATCTTCCGCAAATTGATGAAGGTTGAAGACCAGTACCTGCAAACCTACTTTGAACTCTGCACCGACCTGAACCCAGAAGAAATAAAAGAGCTACTGGAGAAGGGCGGGCCTGTAGGGGCCCACCGGGTACTGGCCCGGCTGCTCACCGGGGCCTACGCCCTACCGCTTATCCCCGCTCGGCTGGACAAAGCCTTCTACCAATCGCTGGGATATAGCTGGGATGCCTACGGGCACGACCAGGAAGGCGCCGCCCAGGTGGTGCAACATGCCGAAGCCCGCTACTACGAAATTGCCCACGGGGGCATCCCCCAGGAGATGCCCGAAGTCGTGCTACCCCCCAGCGCGCTGCACGAAGGCAGGATTGCCATCGTCAAGCTTTTTACCCTGGCCGGTCTGACCAATTCCAACGGCGAAGCCCGGCGACTCATCGAACAAAAGGGTTTGCGGTTGGATGGTGAGGTGCTCAGCGACCCCAAGCTGGAGGTTGTCCTCAACAAACCCGTGGTGCTGCAACGTGGCAAGGATAAGTTTGTGCGGGTTGTACCGGCTTAGCCCTGCTCCAAGGGGCGAAAGGGAATCTCGTAGCCCGTTGCATAAAGGACCCCGTTTTCCTCTTCCAGACGCAGGCGGGGCAAGGGGAAGCGCGGCGGGCCGTACACAGCTTTGCCCCCTTGCAAAGGCTCATAGGCCCCAAAGTGGCAGGGGCAGCCCAGGAAGGGATGGTCGGTGCGGTAGTTGTAGGCAATGGAGCCCAACTCGGGGTTATCCACATAGTTGACCACACAGCCCTGGTGGGTGCAGATGCGCGACAGGGCCAGGAAGTGGGCCTCCCCTACCGTCAGGCCTCCCACCACCGGTTCCGAAAGCCGAAACACCACCGCCTTGAGGGGGCTGCCGCCATACTGGTAGTCAAAGTATTTGAAGTGCCAGTGTGCCGCCAGCTCGTCTAAGGTAGCCGCCTGCAGCCGTGGGCCCTCACGCCAGCGGGGTTCGGCCACCCCGGTTTTGGTGAAGTGGATGACGTAGGTGCGCCAGGCCAGCCAGCCAAAAAAACCTGCCGTGATGGCGCTGGGAACAATCCACAGCAAATCCCGCCGATTAATGCGGCGCAGGTTTTGCGGATTGGGCTTTTCCATAGAGGTTATCCTAACGGAGCATGGCTTCGTGTAGGAGGTTATACCGGATTCAAAAAGATAATCTTCAAACAAAAAGCGCTAAGAGGCTATCTTTTTGAATCCTAGAGCACACCCCTCGCTGCGCTCGGCGAAGAAAGCGCATCCCTTCGGTCGGGTTAGTTCGTCACTGTTCGGTGACGAACTAACCGAATCTGGTATTGGACACCGTGGCTCGAGCAGGTGGACAAATGTGGCTACAATCCTCCCAGGTATTGCAGCAAAGCCTGCATCTCCTCGTCGCTAAGGGCGACCGCCGGCATCTGGCCCCGGCCCTTGAGGACAATCTCCCGCACCGCCTCCGGCACCTTGTTGATGGGATTTCCTTGCAGGCGAGGCCCCGAACCCCCCTGGGCCTGGGCCCCGTGGCAGGCCGCGCACTTGCTCAGGTACACCTGTTGCCCCTTGGAGGTAGCGCCTAGCTGGCTTTTGGCAGTCTGAATCAGGTTCTGCACCTGTTCCCTGGCCTGGCCGCCGGCCTTCAAATAGCCTTCCCAGGCCACGATGGCCTCCGCAGGACGGCCCAGTTGAAAGTAGGCATTGCCCAGAAACAACCAGCCCTCCGCCACGCCGGGCTCGGCCCGCACTGCCAGCTCGAGGGCCTGCGCCCCCTCCTCGGGCCTCCCGCTCATAAACAGCAGGATGCCAATCCGGCGCACGGCATTGGCGTTGCGGGGCTCGAGCTCGATCACCCTCAGATAGCCCTGCACGGCCCGCTCGAAATCCTGCAGTTCGTAGGCTTTGTTGGCATAGGCCAGCCAGTCGGCGGCCTTTCCGCTTTGCTCGGCCCGGCGTTGCAGGTTGCCCAGTTCGCGGGCCTCATTGCGGCTGGTAATGATGGTCTCGCCGGGCAGCCGCGGCACCGTGTAGGCCCAAAGACCCACCCCCAGGGCCACCAGGCTCAGGGTTATGGCCCCCAGCGTAACCGGGCTCAGGCGGCGCGGGATGGGGTTTTCCTGGCCCAGCTCGGCCAGCTGGTGCTCCAGCCGCACGGCCTGGGCCAGCAGGCGTTTACGTTCCTCGCCCTCGGCTTCCCGGGCCAGCGATTTGAGCACCTCGAGCTCGGCCCTGAGCTCCTGTGGGCGCGGGCTTTGGGGAAAGGGCTGGGCCTGGGCGCGCAGGGGCCTGAGCGCATAAGCCAGAGCCAACACAAACAACAAAGCAAGTAGAAGGTAGGCAATTATCATGGTTGTCGCTCAGGGGGTTGTAGTTCGGCCTCGAGGCGGGCGATTTCTTCGTCAGAAACATCGGTAACGGACGCTTTAGCCTGGGCCCCAACCCGAACCAGGTAGCGCCACAAGCCAAAGCCCAGTAGGCCCAGCCCCAAGAGCGGCGAAAGCCAGACCCAAAGGGTCAGGCCCCGGGCTGGGGGCTCGTAGAGAATCCAGTCGCCATAGCGCTCAATAAAAAACGCCCGGATCTCGGCCTCCGACTTGCCCTGGGCCAGCTGCTCGGCAATGATGCGGCGCATCTCCACCGCAATTCCGGCATTGGACTCCGCCGCCGACTCACCCTGGCAAACCGGACAGCGCAGCTCGCGGGCAATCTCGAAAACCCTGGGAGAGAAGTCGGGGGGCGGGGTGTTGGGGGCGGGCTGGGCCAGCACAGAGGCCAGCAGCCAGCAGCCAATGACCAGCAAGGGCCCGATCACCGCGCTTTTACCCCAGGGCCTCATGGCAACACCTTCCTCAAATAGTCCTGCAACTGGGCCTCACCCAGCTCGCCGGTGTGGCGATCCAGCACAATGCCGTTGCGGTCAATAATGAAGGTCTCGGGCACGCCGTAGTAGCCATACTCGATGCCAATACGCCCACGCTCGTCGTAGACGCTGGGAAAGCTCAGCCCGTACTGCTGAATAAACTTAAGGGCCTCGCTTTCTTTGTCCTGTACGTTGACCCCCAAAAACAGCACCTGGTCTTTGTAGCGCTGGTGGTATCGCTCCAGCAGCGGGGCCTCGGTGCGGCAGGGAACGCACCAGCTAGCCCATATGTTGAGGAAAACCGGCTTATTCAGGCCCTGCTTAATGCCCATTTCCGCCCCATACTGGGCCCGGTAAGGCTCGAGCAGCGGCAAGCTGAAGGTGGGTGCAGGCTTGCCCTTCAACACCGATTTAAGCTCGTTGGGATTGGGGCGCTGCATGCCCCAGTAAAACAGCCCCCCCAGCAACAAGACCCAAATTGGCCAGAACCTAAGCACCACACACCTCTTGTGTTAACACTTGCATTAATCTCCTGCCATTGGGGACATCTGCCGACTGGTGGCCCTGGCCCCACTGGGCCAGAGGATATACAGTGTCCCCAAAACGATAATCAAACCTGCCACCCACAGCCACCAAACCATGGGTGTAACGATAATCTTGATGGTGGCCCACTGCCCTTTTTCCTGGTCAAACTGCATCAAAACAAAGTAGTAGTCGTTATAGAGCGAGTATTTGACCACCGGTGTGGCCAGCGGCGAGCCCATCTGCGGGTAGAAGTTGAGCCGGGCCTGATAGCGCCCATCCGCACCCCAGCCCTCCCGGCTGGTCGAGCGCACCTCGATGGGCGCGATGGCGGCAAAGCGGTTGGGCTCTTCCCGAACCTCGAGGGGAAGCAGGCGAACCTCCAGGCCTCGAGTCTGCCAGATCTCCCCTACCTGAAGGGTCTTTTGCTCGGTAACCCGGTAGGTCTGGCTAAAGGCAATGGTCAGTGCGGCCAGGGCCACCCCAAAGTGCACGATGTGCGAGCCAAAACGGCGCTTGTGGCTACCAGCCAGCTCCACCAGGGCCTGTGCCGGTGAGATGCCCAGTGCGCGAGCCCGCTCCCGCACGCCCTGGGCCACCATCAGCCAGATGGCGGTCAGGTTGTAGGCAAAAAGCCCTATGGCCAGCGAGACCCCCACGCTCAGACCCAGCAGCAGGCCCAGCAGGGTTCCCACGCCCAGCGCGATGAGCATCGCCATCAGGTTACGCAAAACCTGGGCGCTGGAGTTACGCCAGGGCAATACCGGGCCAACGCCCATCAAGAGCAGCATAAAGATACCCAGCGGAACCGAGACCTGGTTGAAGAAAGGCGCCCCTACCGAGACTTTGGCCCCACTTACAAGCTCCACCACCAACGGCCACAAAGTGCCCAGCACCACCACAAAAGCAAAGGTGCCAAAGAACAAAGCACCGGCCAGCAAGGCTCCTTCGCGGCTGTTCCAACGCACCTCGCCCGCCTCGCGTATCTCGGAGGAAACCCGGGCCAGCAAGCCCAGTCCCACGGCCATCACGCCCAGCAAAAACAGCAAGAACCAGGCCCCCACCGGCCCGCTGGCAAAAGCATGCACCGACTGGATGACCCCCGAACGGGTGAGGAAGGTACCAAACACCGTAGCGGCAAAGGCCAGGGTAACGAAAGCGAAATTCCAACCCTTGAAAAGCCCTTTACGCTCTTGCACCTGGGCGGTGTGAAGGAAGGCCGTAGCCAGCAGCCAGGGAATGATGGAGGCGTTCTCGACCGGATCCCAGGCCCAGTAGCCCCCCCAGCCCAGAATCTCGTAGCTCCACCACTTTCCGGTGAAAATAGCAGCCGTCAGGAAGCCCCAAGCCACCAGCGTCCACCAGCGGGTCTCGAAAATCCAGCTCTGGTAGCGCCGGGCCACCATAGCGGCCACCGCGTAGGCAAAAGGCACCGACAGCCCCACAAAACCCAGGTACATCAAGACTGGGTGCACCGCCATCATCCAGTGGTTTTGCAGCAGGGGGTTGGTGCCCCGGCCATCGGGGGGCGGGTTGGGCACAGCATCGAAAGGGTGGGCCACAAAGACCATCACCGCAAAGAAAAAAACCTGTACCGCAAACAGCGTGCCCAGCGCCATCGGCGCCCGCCAGACATCCAGGCTATGGCCCGCCCGCAGGCTAACCAGCCAGGTGTAAGCCGTCTGGAGCATGGCCCACAGCAAAATGGAACCCTCCAGGGCTGCCCAGGGTGTGACCAGCTTGACCCACAGGGGATTGTTGGCCGAGCTGTGGTTGGCCACGTATGAGACGCTAAAGTCGTTGGTCAGGATGGCCCACTCGAGCGCACCAAAACTAACCACTGCGGCCAGCAAACTAAGGGCCGAGAGGCGCTTGGCGGCCTCGAGGTAGCGCCCATCCCGCAAGGTGTAGGCCAGGGTTGCCAGCACCAGGCCCAGCACCGAGAGGATAAGGGCAGCCACAAGGGCTACACCGCCCAAAAGTCCAGGTGTCACGCCAACCCCCATCACTGGGTCTCCTCGATGAGCTTGCGCACCTGCTCGGGCGTCCAGCCTTCCTTGGGGGCCTGGTAGGTTTCGGAGTGCTTGACCAGGAGGTTCTGGCTTACAAAGGTTTCGCCTTCAAACCTGCCCTCCACCACCACCCCACGGTTTTCGCCAAAGAGGGCCGGAGGGGTGGTGCCTGAGGAGCGGATGGGAATCTCCTTGACCCCGTCGGTTACCACAAAGCGCAGCTCGAGAGTCTGGGGGTTATAGGAAAGCGAGCCTTCCTTCACCAAGCCCCCCAGACGCACCGCGCGGTTCTGGTAGCGCTCTGCTTGCTGAAAGTATTCGCTGGGGGTGATGAAGTAGACCAGGTTCTGGCCCAGGCCTCCAAAAATCAGGTAGGCCAGGGCTACACCCACCACCGCTAGTCCAACCATGTATTTCGGTTTCATATGTACCTCGAGGAAGCTGCCCCTTATTTATTCCTCTGATAGCGCCAGATCAGGTAGCCCAAATAGCCAAACACCGAAGCATAGACCACCGCATAAGTCCAGACCACAAAGGGGTTGGCCGGGTTCCACAGGGGGTTATCGGGCATCTCAGGCCTCCTCTTTGGCGGCTTCGCGGGCGGCAATAATGCCGCGCAGCCGCACCAGCCCAATAAACAGCAGCGTAAAGGCCGCTAGGTTGACCAGCATGGGAATCAGGATGGCCGCATCCACATTGATTTTCCCGGTGGTAAGGTCGATGGACTGGGTCTGGTGCAGGCTACGCCACCACTTGACCGACATATAGCTGATGGGCACGTTAATGGAGCCCAGAATCGCCACCCCCGCGGCGGCCTTGGCCCGCAGTTCGGGGTCTTCGATGGCACCCCGCACCACCACATACCCCACATAGATGGCAAACAAAATGGCCGTGGTGGTCAGGCGGGGCTCCCAGTCCCAGTACACCCCCCAGGTGGGCCGGGCCCAAAGCATCCCGGTCAGCAGCGCCAGGGCCATGAAGATGAGGCCTACCTCCACCGTTGCCGCCGCCACACGGTCGTGGTGGGCCCGGCGCCGCACCAGATAGGCCACCGAGTAGCCCAGCGCGGCAAAACTGGCCAGATAGGCCATCCAGGCCATCGGGACGTGCAGGTGAAAGATTCGGGCCACATAGCCCTGGCTCTGGTCGGGGGGCGAACCCATGGCCATGATAAACCCCACCACCGCGCCCACCACACCCAGGCCCAGGATACCCAGGGTCAGGCCATCCAGGCGGTTGGTTTGGTTGGAGTGTGCTAGCTGCATTCGAGTCCTCTCCTCTATCTTCATATGTATTCTGACCTGAAACAGATTAAGCTGCGTAAACCACGTTACATCTATCCGGTCTAGGTGCATTCGTAGGTTGCGCTCAACGCTTCCAGATTACCCTCAGAAGCCACCTCTGTAGCGCACTTTACCTTTGGTAATGGCCGCCATAACCTACCCCTCGAGCATGTACGGGAAGACCATCGCACACACCGTCACGTAAATCACATCAAAAACCAGCAGCAAGCGCAGCCAGTCTAAAAGCTCGGCCACCGGAACACCCTGGGCCAGCCCCTGGGTGAAGCGCACCGCCGCCAGCACCACCGGAATCACCAGCGGAAAGAGCAACAGCGGCAGGAGCACCTCACGCCCCCGCAGACGGGCCAGCATGCCCGCATAGAAGGTGGAGATAGAGGCATAGCCCAACGAACCCAGCATCAAGGTTAGAACGTACCAATACCAGTTTTGCATGGGTAAGTAGAAAAGCCCCGCCGTCAGAACCAAGAGCGCCAGCCCCACCACCAGCAGCAAGGCGAACTGGAACAGGAGCTTCCCGAAGTAGATCCACTCCCGGCTGCCGGGGGTCAGGAGCAGATCGTCGAGGGTGCCGTCCTCGACCTCGAGGCCAAAGGCCCGTCCGGCCAGCAGGCTGCCGGCAAAAGCCAGGGCCACCCACAGCACCCCTGGGCCTGCTTTTTGCAGGTCTTGGGGGTTGGGCCCAAAAGCCATGGCCAGGATAAAAAGCATCACCGCCAGGAAAAACACTGCCGACAAGATGCCTGTTCGCCCCCGAAACTCCAGCACCAGATCGCGCCAGGCCAGCCAGAAAATCCGCTGCACAGGGCTAAGGGTATCGGTTAGAGGGCACCACGTAAAGGGTCAGGCCTCAAAAACGCGCTCGTCTTCACGAATCGGCCTCGCCCACATAGCGGAATCGGGGAAGGCGCTTCCCCTCCACTTCCACATCTTCCAAGAACATGCTCAGGGGGCGTACCCACATGGTTTCGGGCTCGAGGCCGTAGCGGGTTTCGTAGACCACAAACCACTCTTCGGTTTCGGAATGGCGGGCCAGACCGTGCACCCAGTAGTGCTTTCCTTTGTAGTGCTGGTACAAACCCTGCTGTAAATGCACAACTCACCTCGCTGGAACCTATGGCTTTGCGCTTATTCCATGCCCACATGTTAGCTGTTTGGCATCCATGGCTACTGGGTATTCGTGGGCACCGCTCTCAAATCCAATACGGCCGCACTGACTCCAACATCCGCTCGGCAATCTGGCGGTTGCGGCGCTCAATTTCGGCCTTGCGGGGTATTTCGGGGTAGGCCCCCTGGGGGTCAAAGAGGGTATGGGTCAGGAAGTGCCCTAGCTGCGTACCCCAGCGCCTGAGCCAGGGTTCGGGCAGGTGGTCGGGCAGCGGCAGGTCTTGCAGGGTTAGGTACAGCAAAGCCCAGATGCGGCTGGTGGCATCGAGGCTATAACCCCCGCCCAGGGTGTAAACGGCCCGCCCCCCCGCAAAAGCCGCAGCGTACTGGCGCAGCAGGGGAAAGATTTTGGCGTAGGCCTGGGTGGTTAGCAAGATTTCGGCCAGCGGATCCTGGAAATGTGCGTCGGCGCCACACTGCACCACCAGCACATCGGGGCGGAACCAGCGCAGGGCTGGCTCGAGGCCCATCTGCAAGACCTCTAGGTAAGACTCATCCTCGGTAAAGGGTTCCAAAGGGATGTTCAGCTTGCGCCCGGTGCCATCGGCCTTACCAATCTCGTGGGTGTGGCCGGTACCGGGGTAGAGGTAGCGGCCCGACTCATGGATCGAGAAGGTGAGCACACCTGGCTCGTCGTAGTGAATCCACTGCACCCCATCGCCGTGGTGTACGTCAATGTCGATGTAGGCCACCCGCAGGCCCTGCTGGGTGAGGTGGCGAATAGCCACCGAAAGGTCGTTGTAGACACAGAAACCCGAGGCCAGGTCTTTCTGGGCATGGTGCAGGCCACCCCCCAGTTGCAAAACTTCCTTGGCTTGCCCACTCGAGACCATCCGGGCGGCGGTTAGGGTGCCCCCCACCAGCCAGCGGGCCGCCTCATCCATGCCGGGAAAGATGGGGGTGTCGGCGGTTCCGATACCGTAGTGTTCGAAGTCGGGCGAGCGTTCGCCCCGCGAGGCGGCCTCCACCCGCCGCACGAAGGATTCCAGGTGCACGCTGCGCACCTCCTCGCGGGTGGCCTGTGCGGGCTCCACAAAATGCAGCGGATGGCCCAGGTGCTCGAGCAAATCCAGTAGCATCTCCAGGCGCACCGGGCTAAAAGGATGCTGGGGCCCAAAATTGTAGAGCTGGTACTGGGGGCTGTAGATAACGGGAACGCTCATAAAGTCTTGCTGGGCATTTCAGGAGGCCAGCGCACATCATAGCCCTGCTGACGCAACTCTCGAGCGATTTTGCGCGTATCCAGGGTACCCACCCGCACCACCGTGGTCACGCTGCCCTCGCCGCAGGGGTAGGTGAGCAGGGAATGGATGTTGATGTTCTGTTGGGCCAGCTCCCCGCTCAGGCGGGCCAGCTCGCCGGGCCGGTCGTCGAGGCAGACCTCGAGCCGCCCGCTGGGCTTTTCTACCCCGGTCAGCCGCAAGAGCGCCTCCAACAGGTCAATTCCGGTTACGATACCCACCAGCCGATCGCCCTCCAGGATGGGCAGGGCCCCAATCTTGCGCTGGCGCATGACCCTCGCCGCCTCTTCCACCGGGTCGAGGGGGTCGCCCGTGACCACTGGGTGGGCCATCACCTGTCCTACCGGCGTGTCTATAGGCTGTGCGCCCCCTGCGGCAAAAGGGCTGGTGGCCAGCCGAATATCGCGGTCGGTAATCATCCCCACCAGACGGCCTTCCCGCATCACCGGAATGTGCCGAATGTTGCGCTGCAACATGATGTGGTAGGCCGCCTCGAGCGTCACCGAAACGTCCACTGTCAGTACCGGACTGTGCATTACGTCTTTGACTAACATTTATTCCAGTCTAATGCACCCAAGCCCAGAGGCCGCTAGGGGCATTTGTCTGCTGGCGCAAACGCACCCACCAATTGCCCTGGCTCGTCTACACTGAAGGCGCATGCTGACCCTGCGCTTGCAGCTTTTGTGGAATGGGTTTCGTCAGTCGCCCGCCTCGGCCCTGGTGGGGGTTTTGCTGGGGGCTCTGCTGGCGTATGGGGCCTGGTGGGGCACAAGCTGGTTTTTGAACTTCATTTCCAACGAGCTTTTTGGTAGCAGCACCTTCGTGAACCGCCTGGCCGCGGCTTTTACCCGCGATGTGCTGGTAGACCGCATCCTGGGCAGCCTGCTGCTGGTGCTCTCGAGCTCGGTGGTGCTGTCGGCCCTGCCCAACGCGGTGGCCGTGCTCTACACCTCCGAAGACCTGCCCCTGCACCTCACCCTACCGCAAAAAGCCAGCCGGGTCTTCCTCTTTAAGGTGGGCGAGGTGTTTGCCACCACCGCCCTGCTTCCTTTGCTGCTGGTGCTGCCGGTGCTCTTTGCCTACGGTGCGCACTACGGCGCTGCGCCGGTTTTTTATCTTGGGGCGGCTTTGCTGATGCTGGCTTTGTTTGCCTTCCCGGTGGTGCTGGGGGTGGGGCTGGCTTTGCCGCTGGTGCGCTTCGCTCCGGCAGGGCGTGCGCGGGAATGGGCGGCGGCCCTGGGCGCGGTGCTGGGCGGGCTGCTTATCTTTTTGCTGCGGGCGCTGCGGCCCGAGGTTTTGCTGCAAACCAACTTTGCCAACCCCGAGGAACTCGACCGCTTCCTCCAGACCTTCCGCGACCCCAGTGCGCCCTTTTTGCCCTCGGCCCTGGCCCAGCAGGCCCTTAAGGGGCTGGTGCGGGGCGAGCTCGAGCCGCAGTTTTGGCTACTTTTGGCCCTGTCGGGTGGGCTGCTGCTGCTGGCCGGGCTGGTGGCGGGCTATGCCTACCAGCAGGGTTGGGTGCGGGCCCTGGAAGGCACCGTGCGCGAGCGCGGCATCCTGCGCCCAGGCCTGCTGGATCGCTGGTCACTATCGAGCCGGGTGGGCGCACTGTGGGCCCGCGACCTGCGGCTGTTTTTCCGCGACGCCAACCAGGCTTCCCAGCTCATTCTGGTGGGGGTGCTGGTGCTTTTGTACACCACCAGCCTGCAATACCTCCCCCTGGGCGACACCCGCTTTCAGGTGGTGGCGGGCTTTATGCACCTGGCCTTCCAGGGCTTTGTGATCGGCGGGGTGGGGGTGCGGCTGGCCTACCCGCTCTTGAGCCTCGAGGGCCAGGGCTACTGGATGCTGCAAACCGGCCCGGTAGCCAAGTCCACCATCCTACTCACCCGCTTGGGCCTGGCCCTGTTTTTCCTGCTGCCGCTGGGTCTGGCCCTGGGCTACTACTCGCCGCGGGTGATCGGCCTGGACGACAACCTCACCCAGATTTCCCTGATTCTGGGCCTAGCCTCGGCCATCAGCGCCGCTGCTTTGGGGGTGGGGCTGGGAGCCGCTTTCCCCAAGTTCGATGCTTCAAACCCCGCCGAGGTGCCCATCGGGATCGGGGGCTTTTTGTACATGGGCTTGATGCTCCTGCATGCGGGGTTTCTGGTGCTCCTGGCCAGCCGCCCAGTCTACCTGGCCATCACCCAGCGGCAAAACGACTACCTGGGTAGCGCCGAAGGCCCTTTGTGGCTGCTGCTGGTGGGGGCCGTAACCCTGATTCCAGCCCTGCTGGCGCTGTGGTTTGGCTACCTAAGAATGGGAGAAAGGTGAAAATATGCGTATCGTAGGGTTCTTTTTGCTGCTTCTTTCCAGTTTGGGGCTGGCCCAGGTGCAAAACCGCGAGGCCCTTATCACCGACTTCCGGCAGGTGCAGGGGGTCTGGACCATTAAGCTCGATTACGTCGAGGTCAAGGACTGCAACCGCGACGACTGCCCCGCAGGCATCGAGGTGTCCAACCAGAACCCCTTGATCCGCACCTTCCGCTTTACCCGCAGCACCAAAATTTACCTGCTCAAAAACGCCGGTGAATACTTCCAGGCCACCCCCCAGCAGCTCATCCAGGGCCTGGGCGGAAAAAACTTCGGCTGGTCTTTTGACAAGTACACCCCGTTCTACATCAAGGTGAACGAGGCCAGACGGGAAATCCTCGAGCTGCGTCAGATGTATCTGCCTTGAAACCTGCGTGTAATTGCATCTTCGGTAAAAAGCAGTCTGTGGTGAGGGCCTGAAGTACAATCGGGAAACGAGGTCTGCTATGTTCGACTTTTACCAGGTAACCGAGCTGCTCACCCCCGAAGAGCGCGAGATTCAGAAAGCGGCCCGCAAGTTTCTCGAGGCCGAGGCCCTGCCCCACATTGCGGAGTGGTGGGAGAACGCCGAGTTTCCGGTGCACCTCATCCGAAAGTTTGGCGAGATGGGCTTTCTGGGCACCACCATCCCCAGCGAGTACGGCGGGATGGGGGCCAGCGCGGCGGCCTACGGGGTGGTGGGCTACGAGCTCGAGCGCATCGACTCCGGCCTGCGCAGCTTTTGCAGCGTGCAGAGCAGCCTGGTAATGTACCCCATCTGGGCCTATGGCTCCGAGGAGCAAAAACGCGAATACCTGCCCAAACTGGCCACGGGCGAGTATGTGGGCTGCTTTGGCCTGACCGAGCCCGATGGCGGCAGCGACCCCGACGCCAACATGAAGACCCGCGCCCGGCGCGACGGGGGCGACTACATCCTGAATGGCTCCAAGATGTGGATTACCAACGGCAACCTGGCCCACATCGCCATCATCTGGGCCAAGGACGACGAGGGGATAGTGCGCGGCTTTATCGTGCCCACCGATACCAAGGGCTTTAGGGCCAACAAAATCCAGCACAAGGCCAGCCTGCGGGCCTCCGTGACCAGCGAGCTGGTGCTGGAGGACGTGCGGGTGCCGGCCAGCGCCATGCTGCCGGGGGTGAAGGGCCTCAAGGGGCCGCTTTCTTGCCTGACACAGGCCCGTTTTGGCATCGCCTGGGGGGCGCTGGGGGCTTTGGAGGCGGTGTATACCGAGGCCCTCGAGTTCGCTCAAAGCCGCGTCACCTTTGGGGCCCCCATCGCCAGCCGCCAGCTGGTGCAGGAAAAGCTGGTGCGTATGGCTGCTGACCACACCAAGGGTCTGTTGCTGGCCTGGCGCTTAGCCCAGCTCAAGGACGCCGGCACCCTCAAACCCGCCCAGGTCAGCCTGGGCAAGCGCGACAACGTGCGGGCCGCGCTCAACGCCGCCCGGGCCGCCCGCGAAATTTTGGGGGGCAGCGGCATCACCCTGGAGTACCACAGCATCCGCCATATGCTGAACCTCGAGACTGTGGACACCTACGAGGGCACCCACGACATCCACACCCTGATCCTGGGCCGCGAGCTGACCGGCCAAAACGCCCTAGGCGAGAGCCCCAAGAAGGAAGCGGTGGGCTCGAGGTAACCGCCCGACACACGCCAAGGATGGGTAGGCTCTGCTTACCCAAGGGGACATGTTTTTGCTTTCATCCGAGGCTGCTATACTGCTAGGAATATGCTCGAGACCCCCAGCAAACCCCGTTCTAGAACAGAAAAAATCCAGCAAGAAGGCCTGACCTTCGACGATGTGCTGCTCATCCCGGCTTACTCCGAGGTGCTGCCCCGCGAGGTGGACACCCGCACCCAGCTCAGCAAGAAACTGTGGCTCAACATCCCCATCCTCTCCGCAGCCATGGACACCGTCACCGAGGCCGAGATGGCTATTGCCATGGCCCGCGAGGGGGGTCTGGGGGTCATCCACAAAAACATGAGCCCCGAAGAACAGGCCGCCATGGTGCGCAAGGTCAAGCGCAGCGAGGCCGGGATGATTCAAGACCCGGTCACGCTGGCCCCCAACGCCACCCTCGAGGACGCCGAGCGCCTGATGCGCGAGTTCAGGATCGGGGGGCTGCCGGTGGTGGACTTCTACGGCAAGCTGCTGGGATTGGTCACCAACCGCGACCTGCGCTTCGAGCGCGACATGGGGCGGCTGGTCTCCGAGGTGATGACCCCGGTTGAGCGCCTGGTTACCGCGCCGCCCGGCACCATCCTGGAAGAGGCCGAAGCCCTGCTGCGCCAGCACAAAATCGAAAAGCTGCCGCTGGTAGACCATGAGGGGCGGCTGCGGGGCCTGCTGACCCTCAAAGACCTCACCAAGCGCCAGAAGTTCCCCTTTGCGGCCAAGGACGCCCAGGGCCGCTTGCTGGTGGGGGCGGCGGTAGGGGTCTCCAAAGACCTCGAGGCCAGGGCCCAGGCCCTGGTGGAGGCCGGGGTAGACGTGCTGGTGCTGGACAGCGCCCACGGGCACAGCCGGGGCATCCTGGAAGCCCTGCGAAACCTCAAGCAGACCTTTGGCGAGGCGGTGCAGATCATCGCCGGGAACGTGGCCACCGCCGAAGGGGCGCGGGCCTTGGCCGAGGCCGGGGCCGATGCGGTAAAGGTGGGCATTGGGCCGGGCTCCATCTGCACCACAAGGGTCGTGACCGGGGTAGGGGTGCCTCAGATTACCGCCATTATGGAAGCGGTGGCAGGGCTCGAGGGCCTGGATGTGCCGGTGATTGCCGACGGCGGCATCAAGTACTCCGGCGATGTGGCCAAGGCCCTGGCCGCCGGGGCGCATACAGTGATGTTGGGCTCGATGCTGGCCGGTACCCAGGAGGCCCCCGGTGAAGAAGTGCTCAAGGACGGCCGCCGCTACAAGCTCTACCGCGGCATGGGCAGCATGGGGGCCATGCGCCAGGGCTCGGCCGACCGCTACTTCCAGGACTCGGGCACACCCCCACGTAGCGCAGGCTTGGCCCAGGTAGAGGCCAAAAAACTGGTTCCAGAAGGCATCGAGGGTATGGTGCCCTACAAAGGCCCGGTAAGCGACGTGCTCTATCAGGTGGTGGGGGGGCTCAGGGCCTCGATGGGCTACTGCGGCACGCCTAACCTCGAGGCTTTCCGCAAAGAAACTCGCTTCACCCGGATTTCCAACGCCGGCTTGATCGAGAGCCATCCCCACGGGGTGACGATTACCAAAGAAGCACCGAATTACTCGAGGTAGCTTAGCGATTGCCCTGCGTTCGCAAGGCTTGCAAAGCCATAGCGGCCTCGAGGTAGCCAGGCTTGTAGCGCAACGCCGCTTGAAAATCGGCCCGGGCTGCTTCCAGGTTGCCCTGGGCCTGGCGGGCCAGGCCGCGCCAGTAGTAGCTTTCCTCGTGGTCGTCTACCCGGCCCAGCACATCATTGGCCAAAGTGACGACCTCCAGGTAGCGCCCGGTTTTGAAATAGGCCTCGTAGGGGCCAAACTGGTACCACAGCATCCGCCAGGGCCAGTTGTTTAGTGCATTGGCTGGGCGACGCGGGTCGAGGGTACGGTCGGGCGCAATGCGGCGCGATTGGTCGTAGGCTTTAGCGGCTTCCTCGGCCTTCCCAAGTTGCAGCAGGGTGCTGCCCAGGTTGAACCAGGCGAAGGCATTGTTGGGGTTGGCCTGGGTTTCACGCTGGGCGAGCTCGAGGGCCATCTGAAGTTCTGTACGCTCGTTTATGCGCGAACCCAGCAATGCGGCAACCTGCCCCTTGCGGCTTGGGGGGTAGACCACCAGGTAGGTGCGGTTGAACACCTGCCAGAGCCGATCCACCTCGCCATAAGCCAGCGTCACCTTGGGGCCGTAGTAGCTATCGAAGGCGTTAAAGTGGCCCTGGCTATCGTTGTAGCCCACCAGCAGGCGGTAGTGCCCCATCCCGCCGTGGTCGGGGGTCACGAACCAGGTCTCGATAATCACCGGAAAACCCCCGGCCAAGAGGCGCTTGAGCAGGTTCAGGTCACCGGCTACCCCCAGGTGCACACCAAACCCCTGTTTGCGGGCAAAAGCGGCCAGCTCCTCGGGGCTCACGTTCTTGTCGTTTTTGTTGGGCTTGAGCACCGGGGCAATCTGGTACTGGTTGAGCGAACTGCCCCAGTAACTCAGGGCCATACCTAGGGTGGCCGGACCGCAGTTGTTGTAGCGCTGGTACTCGTGGCGCGCACCGGAAAGAAACACCGCGCCAGCCTGGGTCGGCATGGTCAGCCAAAGAGCGACAAGCAGGAGTAGAGGCACTTATGTATTATGCCAGACCCATCGCGCTTGAAAGCGTGCGGTAAAATGATACATGGTCGTGCTGCAATCTACTCTTCGGTGTCCTTCCTGTGGCCATGCCGAGCTGCTTTCCATGCCGGAGGAGGCCTGCCAGCATTTTTATCGGTGCGAACAGTGTGGTTACTGGATGCGGCCCAAGCCGGGGGACTGCTGCGTGTTTTGTAGCTACGGGGATGTGCCCTGCCCGCCCAAGCAAAGGGAAAAGTTGGGTCGGGGGCCATAAGCCCCTCGAGTCGGAGCAAAAAAGTCCCACCCATGGTCGGGTGGGACAAGGCCTGAGTCTGATACCGGATTCAAAAAGATATTCTTCAGACAAAAAGCGCTAAGAGGTTATCTTTTTGAATCCTAGAGCACACCCCTCGCTGCGCTCGGCGAAGAAAGCGCATCCCTTTGGTCGGGTTAGTTCGTCACCGTTCGGTGACGAACTAACCGAATCTGGTATGACTTAGTCGAACTTGTTTTGCTGCAAGAAGCTGGTGGTTTGTTGCAAATCGGGCAAGGAGCCACGCACCTTGCGGATGGCCACGCGCGTACCCTTATACCAGGGGATGGTGGTCTTGGGGTCGGTATAGCCCGAGGTCATGCTGTTGGAAGTGCCCAGGTGGTGATACTGCAGGGCAAAGATCATGCCCGGCTTGACCGCATCGGTCACGTAAACCAGGAAGGTGCCGTTGCCCTCCTCGTTCCAGACCTGCACCAGATCACCCCCCTTGATCCCCAGGGCCTGGGCATCCTGGCGGCTGATCTCGATGTAGGGCATCGGCACGGCGCTCATTTTCTCGGGCAGGAAGCGGTCGTTGTACATGGTCTGCCAGAGGGCCTGGGCCCGCCCGGTGGTCATCCAGAAGGGGTATTGCTTGGCCTTGTCACCCTCGAGGTACTTGGCCACTTCTTCGGGGTAGCCTTCCCAGTCGTCGGTGCCATACCAGCTAAACTTGCCGTCCTTGGTGCCGAACTTCACGCTGTAGCGGCGCAGGGTGCCCACGGGTTTGCCGTTTTCGATCCGCACCGGCGTGCGGATGCCCTGCTGGCCCACCTGGCGCAAGAAGGCATAGGTCACGCCCTTGTAGCATTCGGCGGGCAGGGTGGCTTCTTCGGAGGCCGGGATGGCGTTGTTGGGGTAGGAGTTGCCGCCATCCAGGAACACGTCTTCATCTTTGTTCCAGTTTTTGCCAAATTCGAAGCGTTTAGCCTCCTCTTCCTTACCTTCAGCCCTGTACAGCTCGGCCATCTTGAGGCCCACCAGCTTGCAAATTTCCCAGTCCTGCTTGGCCTCGCCGGGCGGGTCCATGAACTTCTCGTATAAGCGCAGCAGGCGGCTGTTGCAGTTGATGGAGGTCTGGTTGGCCTCGCCCCAGGCGCTGGCCGGGAGTACGAGGTGGGCATCCTGGGCGGTGTGGATCAGGTAGAGGTCTTGCACCACCATAAAAAGCCCGTTGGTGGCATACAGGCCTTCCACAATCTTGTTGACCAAGGCCTGGGTGGTGCCGGGTTCGCCGGACTGGCCAAGGTAGTCCGACAAGGCTTTGGTGCGCTCGCGGATGCGCTTGCGGAAAAGCTGGTTGTTGGGGGTGGAGAGGTAGGGGTTGGTGCCGATCACCCAATAGAGTTTGCCATTGCCGTCGGTGAGGTATTTGTCCACGTTGACGGGTGGCCCACCGTTGTACACCGAGCCTGGGGTGGGCGAAGGCGGCCGCACATAGCCTTCCTGGTGACCGCCCAGGCGCCCGCAGCCGGTACCGGCCCGGCCTATGTTGTTGCCCAGCACCGCCATCTGCACAATGGCCGCCACCTGGTCGTAGTTTTTCATGTTCCAGATGATGCCTTTTTCGTAGATGGTCAGGGTGCGGCGGGCAAAGCCTCTGGCTTTGGGTTTGGCAATCCAGTCGGCGGCCTTTTCGATGTCGGCCCGCTTAACGCCGGTAATTTTTTCCACCTCGGCCATGAACTGCGCGTAGGGCACGCCCACCTTGAGGCTCTTGGCCTTGTACTCCTCAAACTTGGCCATATCGGTACGGGTCTCGAGGAAGCGCTGATCGTAGTACTTACGCTCCCACATCACCCGTGCGATGGCGTTGGCCAGGATGTAGTCGGTGCCCAGGTTGGGGGCCAGGTGCAGGGTACGGCCGCTGGCGGCGGTCTCGGCCACGGTCAGGCTGCTGGTACGGCGGGGATCAACAACGATCAGATACCCTGCCTCGACCGGCTCCCCGCGGCTCAGCTCTTTCTGTTTTTCGGCCAGGGTGGCCCCTTGGAAGTTGGGCAGCATGTGCTCGGTGTAGAAGACGCTGGCGGTCTCGAAGGGGTTGGCCCCCCACAGCACGATGGTGTCGGCCAGGCGGGCATCAATGGCGTCGTAGTTGAGCTCGTGTACCCCACGCTCGCGGCTACCCCAGACCTCGGAGTTATAGGCCGGGCGGTTGTGGATGGCGATGTGCTTAACGCTGAAGCCTTTGAAGAAGAGCGAGCCCACACCCCAGTTGTTCTCGAAGCCCGCCCCCGAGCCACCGTGGTCGAAGGCCTTGACAGCGATAGCGTCGTCGTTGCCGTCGCGGTCGCGGATGCCTTTAGCCACCCCAGCCAGAATGGTCAGGGCTTCGTCCCAGGTGATGACCTGGAACTGGTCACCCATGCGCAGCAAGGGGTACTTGAGCCGCTCGCGGGTCGCCCGGGCATCGCTCCAGGTAGCCACAGCATTGGTAGCACCGCGGGAGGAGTGGTCACGTTTGAAGTTGATGGGCGAGTCGTTGGCCGGCACAACCACCACGTGGTACTGGCGGCCATCCTTGCGGGTCACGATGGAGTGCATGGTTTCGGTGTAAACCAGCCCCCCCAAGGGGTTTTGCGGGTTGCGCAAATCCACCCCAAAAGCGTTCTGGTTGGCAGCCAGCCCCCCCTGCGAGCCCACCGGCCAGGTATAGACCTTATAACCGCACCCCACCGTGCAGTACTGGCAGACGGTGTTTTTTACCTCTGCGTTGGTCGGAGGTATGGGCAGTGCGTCGCGGCGTCCAATGTTGCTCATGGTTCCTCCCTCAAATGTTCTTTACGCGGCCCCAGATCAGGCCGTTGACGGCTCGAGCGAAGATGTCGCCGTTTTGCGCCACGTTCAGTTGAATCTGTGGCAGTCCGGTGCTGGCCAGGCCCTGGTAAACAGCAGCCGCCTTGGCCGGGTCGAACATGGAGTAGTGGCAGGGGCAGAGAAAGCGCCCGTCCTTATAGATCACCCCACAGCCCATGTGCGTACAGGCCGCCGAAAATGCCACAATATCGCGCCCGCGGCCCACACCCCCGATGGCCGGCCTACCCAGCTTGACCAGGATGCCCTGTGAGCGGGCATCGGGGTAGTTGAAAAAGACCGGTTGGTTGTCCTTAAGGTTGTTGACATTGCCAACCTTAATGGCGGGGTAGGTCAGGCTGGGGGCGAACCAGAACTGGGCCTTTCCCGCACCAGTGAGCGAGGCCATCGTGACCCCACCCAACACCTGTACCACACGCCTACGGTTTACCACCATAAGTACCTCCACTCTGTGGTCAATTTGTCCATTGTTCGAAGCTAATCGGACGGCTTCTATTATCTTCGAAATGAATAGATAAATGTCAATATCGTGTTGCATCAAGTCGCAACACGCCACCAATCCCTTGATGCCGACCTTCCCTGTCAAATAGTTGTCAAAGCGGGGCTTGTTTCGTGCCTCTCATGTGCATTGTTGATATAAGCCGAAGTTATAATTCCATAAGAATAACGTACAGATTCCAATCCACACGGCATCATATGAACCCCGCCTGAATCTTTTCGCTAGGGACAGGTTGGAGCATCATCGCTTTTCAGGCTGTTGCTGCCCGCGCTTCAGGCGGGGGCCCCATAAAAAGAACAAATCAAAGACATTTCTTATTCATCCAGCGCGACAAACCCCGTTGTGCTGGGTGTGTTTCGCAGCGGTTCTGCCTGGTAAAAGGGCTTTTGTTCGGCTATCCTGATTACTTGATGAATGAGGAAATGGCAGTGCGGCGTTTCAAGGCCCTGGCCGATCCGGCCCGAGTAAGGTTGGTAAGGCTTTTGGCCGAGTTGCCCGACGAACACACCGTGCGCGACCCCCGCTGTGGTACAGCCTTAGGGGCTTGCTTTTGTCATCTCACGGAGCGACTGGGGCTTTCTGCGGCTACGGTAAGCCACCATCTAAAAATCCTGCGGGAAGCGGGCTTAATCGAGGTGGTACGGGCAGGCCGCTGGTCGTACTATCGCTTGCACCCTTCGGGCATCGAGGGAATGCTGCACGACCTTACCTCGCTCAAGCAAACCCACAGAGCGCTAAAGCTCGAGGTCGGTTAAGCTATCCGAGCCTCGAGCATCTCCTGGATTTGCCTGGGGGAAGGCACAAAGCCCGATACCACTACCTCGTCCCCTACGACTAGCGCGGGGGTTTTCATCACCCCATAGGCCAGGATTTGGGGAATCTCGGTCACTTTTTCCACCTCGAGGTTCTTTCCCATGCGCTCGAGGGCCAGTTTGACGTGGGTCTCGAGCAGCTTGCAATTCTTGCACCCTGTGCCCAGCACCTTAATGCGGGCCTGGCTCGAGGTTTTCGTAAGGCCGGTTTCGATATTCATAAGTTGCCTCCTACAAAACTGCATTGAACAGGTAGCCGGTAAGAATAATGCCCATGCCCACTACCGACACCCAGATCACGATTAAGCGGGGCTTGAGCACCTGCCGCAGCAAGATCATTTCGGGCAGCGAGAGGGCCACCACCGCCATCATGAAAGACAGCAGGGTGCCCATCGAAATGCCTTTTTGGTGCAGAACTTCTATCAAAGGCAGGATACCTGCGGCATTGGAGTAAAGCGGGATACCCAGCAAAACCGCCACCGGAACGGCCAGGGGGTTGTTGGCCCCGGCGTAGCGAACGAACAGGTCGGCGGGAACCCAGCCATGAATCACCGCACCCAGGCCAATACCCAGCAGCAGGTAGGGCCAGATCTTGCCCAGGATGTTACGCACTTCTGCAAGGCCCACCTCAAAACGCTGCTCCCAACTCAGGCCCAGGGCGGGGTCGAGGCTGGTTTTGCCCACCTTGGTCTGATACACAATAGGCTCCACGTAGCGCTCGAGGCCCATACGCCCCAGCACCAGCCCAGCCACCACCGCCAGGGTCAGCCCCGAGACCAGGTACAACGCGGCAATTTGCCAGCCAAACAGGCCATAGAGCAGCACCAGCGCCACCTCGTTGACCATGGGGCTGGCAATCAGAAAGGTCAGGGTGATGCCCAGCGGCACCCCCGCCGAAACAAACCCGATGAACGCCGGAACCGCGCTGCACGAACAAAAAGGGGTAACTACCCCCAAAACGGCGGCCAGCAGGTTGCCCACCCCAAGCCGACGGCCACCCAGCAAGGCTCGAGTGCGCTCCACACTAAAAAAGCTCCGTATCACCGCTACCACAAAGATGATGGCGCACAGCAGCAGGAGAATTTTGCTGGTGTCGTATAGGAAGAAGTGAACCGCCTCGCCCAAGCGGGTCTCGGCGGCCAGGCCCAGCACTTGGTACACCACCCAGTCCCAAAAGGGAAGAATGGAGCGGTATAGCACCACCCAGGCCAGCGCGGCCAGCCCAAGGCCAATCCAGGGTGAGGGTTTACTCAGGCGTAGGGTATTCATATATCCTCGCAAACACAAGCCGCCGCAAAGGCCTTGGGGCGGGGGATGGCTTTTCGGAGCTGCTCGAGGGCTTCGGCGTTCAGAGAGTAGTCAATCCAGCGCCCCCGTCGCACCGCGTGCACCAGCCCGGCCTCCCGCAGAACCCGTAGGTGGTGCGAGAGCAGGTTCGGGGCAATCTCGGAAAGGCCGCTCTGGAGTTCACAGACGCAGCGCGTACCCCCTTCCAGCAACCCCAGTATGCGCAGCCGGGTGGGGTCGGAAAGGGCCTGAAAGCCCCTCTGCAACCCACTCCGAGATGCTGGGTTGATTGATTCAGCAATCATTGATTCAATCATTTTTGAAATATATCAAAGCATTCCGAGATGTTCAAGGGCGGATGTCCCATAGCGCAAACCACAGGGGTTCGCCACCTTGCGGCGACGAACCCCGGCGCCCATAAAAGCCAACCACTACACAGGTTGTAGGCGCACCTTGCTGTCGTAGAAAACCGCGCTGCCACCGGTCAGGTCGGAGAGGGTCACGTCTTTGAGGAGCGGGTCTACCCGCATCGCGGCGTTGGCGTGAATGCCCGTGGCCCGGCGGGGGTCGCCCTTGATCACCTGACCGTTGATTACCAGATCGGTAGCGCCATAGACCCAGTGTCCGTAGCCCAGCGAGAAGGCCACGTTGCCCGGACGCAGCCCCGCCACCACCTTGACCTTGCCGATCATGGGCTTCTTGAGCCCGTTGCCGAGATCCCAAACCCCTTCGGGGTTGCTCTTGGAGACCACCTTGACCATCTGCCCATCGCGCAGTCCCAGCCGCTGGGCATCCTCTTTGGGTACGGCGATAAAGTTCTCCGGTTGCACATTCAGCAGCCAGTAGTTCGAGACAGTGCGGCTCTTGGTCATGGTAATGATGCGGTGGGTCAGCAGGGTCAGCTCGTAGCCTTCCTCCGCATCGGCAATGGGCTGGCCGGTGGCATCCAGGTAGGCGGGGAAGTAGGCTGCGATGGGGTAGTAGGGCTTCCCAGTCATGGCATCTTTGGCCCCGGCCTGCTTCTCCAGGTACAGGTTGATCTGCTTGCCGTATTTATGCGCTACTGTGCCGTCTTCCGCAAAGGCCTTTTTGAAGTCTTCGAAGCGTCCGCCCCGGTTCATGACATATACCGCACGCCGCCAGTGTTCCTCGCCAATAGCTGCTTTCCATTTATCGAGGTCGAAGACCGAAGCGGGCAGGTGCCGACGGGCGCGAACAAAAAGTTCCAACTCTTCGTCACTAGCCTCGGGAACCGCTTTGCTGCCGTCTTTGGAATCACCGTAGGCCAGGTTGGCCACCATCTTAAGGTAGAAGTCTTCAGGCCGCTTGAAGGGCATACCGTTGGCGAAACCTTTCTCGCCAAAGCCCGGAAGGCCCAGCTTTTCGGCCAGTCCCAAGAGCAGGGCCTCCATGGAGAGGGGCATCTCCTCACCAAAAACCCGCACGGTTTCAGGGATGGGGGCAATGGTGGGCTGGCGCAGGGGCTGGGTTTTCCAGATCACGTTGGGGTGCGAGCCGTGGAACTCCCAGCGCTCGAGGTACGACAGGTCGGGGAAGATGTAGTCGGCGTAGGCATAGGTTTCCCCCACCACGATATCCGAAGCCACAATCAGCCCGATTTTGTCAGGGTTTAGCATGGCCTCGATCTGGGTCTGGCCTGCCGGGAGGGCATAAGCCGGGGAGCCCATGTAGTGGAAGAGAATCTTGATGGGGTAGGGGTAGCCCTGGGCCGCCGAGGGCAGCACCTCCTGATAGACGTCGGAGGCGTTGTAGTACCAGGGGCGCTTGGCCGGGTAGCCCTCGAAGAGGGTGGTGTTTTCGTACTTGACACCGTGGCGAATTAGGTTCGTCCTTGCTCGCTGGCCGCTTCCGCGATGGCATGGTCGAGCTCACCCAGGCAGATTTGGGCCATCTTAATCAGACCGGTGTCGAAAGGCTGGCCGCTGGCATAGGTGTTCAGCACCAGCTCGGTGAGGGACTCGGGGTTGTGGTTTAGGGCTATCTCGTCGGGCAAAGGTTCGGCCAGGAAATCTTGGATCCGGCGTTGCAGGCTGCGCATGGGCTTCAGTATAGCCCGTAGCAGAGATTGCTTTTAGTGGGTAGAGGTAGTGCTGGGAAGGATGTGCTGCGTCTCGAGCTCCCGCAGCCAGCCGCGAATCTTGGCAGCAATCTGATCGCGCACGGCACGGAAGCGCTCGAGCTTGTGCTCGTCGGAACCCTGGGCGGCGCTGGGGTCTTCGAAGGGCCAGTAAAGGCGATAGATGCTGAAAGGAAAGAGTGGGCACTCCTGCTCGGCCCGGTCGCAGACCACAAACAGGTAGGTGAAGTTGAACTTGCCGCCCCAGTACTCCATCAGGCTTTTGGCGTACTGGCCGGCCATGTCCAGACCCATTTCCGAAAGCACCTGGCGGGTGAAGGGGTTAATCTCGCTGGGGTGAAGCCCGGCGCTGTAGACCTCAAAGTGCTCACCCGCATAGTGTCGCAGTAGGGCCTCAGCCATCTGGCTGCGGGCCGAGTTGTGGCTGCACAGAAACAGAACCGAGAGTTTGCGCCGCTTCATCTCGCCTCCATCAGGTGAGCTGTTGTAGCCCTGCGGCCTCCTGCAGCTCGGCCTCGCTGGGGGTCTGGCCTTGCTTGAGGCACCGAATCAGGTGTTCAGACATCCGACCCAGGGCATCCCGCACCGCTCGCCAGGCCCCCTGGCCCTTGCCCGATGGATCGGGAAAGGATACGTGTAGCCTTTGGGTTCGGGCGGGGTAGACCGGGCAGTTCTCGGCAGCCGAGTCGCACACGGTGAGAACGAGGTCAAAGTTCCACGGATCGGGCAGGTCGTAGAGGGTTTTGGAGGTGTGGGCGCTGAGGTCTATGCCCACTTCCTGCATGGCTCGAATGGCATCGGGCTTCACAAAGGTTTTCTCGGTACCTGCCGACCAGATTTCGGCGGGCAGCTCGAGCCGCCCGGCCCAGTGCCGCAACCAGCCCTCCGCCATCTGGCTGCGGGCCGAGTTGTGGGTGCAAAGGACTAAAATACGCATCAAGGAAGATTATCGGGCAATTTTCATGGCAGTGTCAGAGAAGGTTTCACGATTGCAACAAAGCCGCTTTGGGGCGGGCCTGCCATATCGCCATGGCCGAAAGAAAAGCCAGCATGGCAAAAAGCCAGAGTGCCAGGGTGTAGTCGCCTGAAAGCCCGTGCAGCGCACCGGCGGCGAATGGAGCAAGCGTCTGGACTATCGCGACCACAGAGCTCATGCTGCCGCTGATGGTGCCGTAGTGTTGGGGGCCGTAGGTCTCGGCGATGAGGGCTGGCTTGGCCAGGGAGATGGAGCCGTTGGCCAGACCAAAAAACAGCACAAAGGCCCAAAGCCCCAGCATCCCCGGCAAAAGCTGCAAGCCCAGCAAACCCAGCGCGTAGCAGGCCATGAACGCTGCGCTAAGCTGGAAAAGCGAGACCCGCTCACTAAAAGGGGTATAGACCAGGCGCCCTACCAGTTGCACTACCCCCACCGCACCCACCGCCAGAGCTACCAGGGCCGGGGTAAAGCCTTTCTCTGAGAGCAAGGGCACCATGTGGGCGGTGAGGGCGATGCTGGTAGCCCTGGACAGGGCAAAACCCAGCGTCAGCCACCAAAACGTGGGCTGGCGCAGGGCCTCCCTGGCCCCCACGCTAGTCTCTTGTCTGGGGGGGGCCGAACCTCCCTCAAAGTACTCGCCATCCGGCATCTGTCCAATGTCCTCCGGACGCCGCCGCAAGACCAGTGCGTGCAGGGGAATGGTGCCCAGGGCAAAAATGAGGGCCAGAATCTCCAGCGCTTCGCGCCAGCCAATGATCTGTACCAACCAGGTAGTAAGCGGCACAAAAATGGTGCTGGCCAGCCCGGCCATCAGGGTTACGACCAGCATGGCCCGGGGCCGGTAGCGGCGAAACCAGACCGCCAGCACGGCAAAGGCCACCTCATAGAGCACCATCGCCATCGCCAGGCCCAGGCCCGCCCAGAGCAAGTAAAACGCCGCAAGGCTCTGTACATGGGCCCAGCCCCAAATCAACAAGGCCCCCCAGATGGAGCCTGCCGTCATGAGGGCCCTGGCCCCGTGCCGGTCGAACCAGCGCCCCACCGGCAGGGCCGCCAGCCCCGAGACCAGCAGGGCCAGCGAGAAGGCCGCCGAAGTCTCGGCCCGGCTCCAGCCTAGCTCGGACTCCATGGGCTTCACGAATACGCCAAAAGCGTAGTAGAGCACCCCAAACCCAATGGTCTGAGTAACGGCCAGCGCCCAGGCCATGCGCCAGCCATGATAGGCAGAGAAAGGTGAGGAATGGGCCATGGGTGGACGATTACCCGCTCTAGGCGCGAGGGTTCAACGCGTTGGGGTCGGTCGTGTGGAACAAGGGGGGGTTCTGCATCCAGTACCCGCGGCAGGCTAACCCCCTGGGTTTGGCTGGCTTTATGCTTCAGGGGTTTCTTGCAGCAGGAGTGTCATGGCGATGGCGGTTTCGGGGCAAGCCCCCTGGAGTTCCTGGGAGCTCTGCAAGGCGGCAGGCAGCTCGACACGCTTAACCTCTACGAAGCCGAAGCGCAGAAAGAAGTCGGCTGCGGTCTCGGTGAGGAGGGAGAGCGAGGTGAGGTTTTTCTGTCGGGCTAAATCCATCATGCCCTGGGTTAGCTTGGCCCCTACCCCCTGGGAGCGGTACGCCGGTGCCACCACCACCGAACGCAGCAGGCCGCTGTCCTGATGCACTTCCAGGCCGGCGCAGCCCACCACCTTGTCGCCCTCGAGGGCCAGCATGAAGTTCAGAATGTGTTCTTCCAGACCTACCTGAGGTAGATGAGCGGCGTTCAGTAAGGCCATGATCTCGGGCAGGTCGTCCGAGGTAGCGGTGCAGTAGGTAATCATGATTCCTCTTTTCGGATTGAAGTTATTTTATTCTCCCCAGACCACACTAGCAGCAGCGTGTGGCCGCAGGGGTGGCAACCTCGAGCCCAACTGGCCCGCAGCAGCCGACGGCCCGGTCGCGGGCCTTGCAGGTTACGCCGGGGGCAACCAGGCGCACCACCAGATGCTCGCCCTCGAGGGCCATCTGAGCCACATGGTAGTGGACGGCCGGCTGCAGGACATCGCCATACTCGAAGCGGATCTCGGCCTCCCCCCGCACCGGCACCGAGGCTGCCACCCGATGGTAGATGTTCAAAAACTTCGCCACCGTCATGAACTCGGGTTTGTCCTTTGGGCCGGGTCCCATCAGTTGCACCACGGTCTCGCGCCAGAAGTTGGCCTGCCCGCCGCAGTCCATGCTTTCGTAGGTCACGTTCATCACCTCGGTGACGTGGTAGCCGGGGGCGATCCGCTGTCCGCTGGCTTCGAAGACCAGCGACTTGTCTTGGTGCGAAGCCAGGGTTTCGAGCAGTTCCTGTGTGGTCATACCTTCCTCCTCTTTGGAACGATTACCCGCCAATGCTGGGCAAAAAGGCCTTGATCAGGGCAAAACCTCTAGGGTCAATCTGGTAGTACATCCACCTGCCGCGTTTTTCGCCTTTGACCAGCCGGGCCGAGACCAGGCACTTCATATGGTGCGAAACGGTGGGCTGCGAAAGCCCAGTCACAGCCTCGAGGTCGCAGGCACACACCCCGGGCTCGGGGCCGCAGCAAGCGCCATTCGGACTATGGGTCAGATGGGCCAGAATCCTGAGCCGGGCCGGGTCGGAGAGGGCTTTGAAAAGCGCGGCGGCTACCTCGAGGGAGCTTTCCTCCAGGCTTACTTCTTGTGGGGGGGCTAGGGTGGGCATGGTCGCAATATACATTGATATATATAAATCTGTCAATGCAAGGTTGGCACTGGCTAGGCCTTGCCCCCGCAGGAACCTGACCGATCTGGAGGCGACAATGCTCAGGTTATACCAGATTCGGTTAGTTCGTCACCGAACGGTGTCGAACTAACCCGACCGAAGGGATACGCTTTCTTCGCCGAGCGCAGCGAGGGGTGTGCTCTAGGATTCAAAAAGATAGCCTCTTAGCGCTTTTTATTTGAAGATTATCTTTTTGAATCCGGTATTATTTCTAGCGGTTTCTCGCTTCCCACAGCTTGCGGGTGGTAATAATCTGGCCCGCGTGGTGCTGGGCATGGGCAGCGATGTGGTCGAGCACATAAACCGCTTTTACCTGGTGGGGGCCTACCCGGACAGTACGCATCAGGTCTTCGGCTTCCAGTGCCCGCAGGCCGACCCGAACCCGCTCGAGGTTCTGCTCAAACTCGGCCAGTACCTCCTCCGGCGCCCGCCCGCTTGGGGCCATCTCCTCGGCGGGGCGGATGCGCAGGGCTTCAGGTATTTCCTGGGCGGTACCGCGCAGCAGCAGGCGGTAGGAAGAACCCCCAATATGCTGCACCAGCCCTCCAATGGGGTTGGTTTCGGGTGCAGGCACCCACCAAAACCCTTCTGGCGTAAGATTACCAGCCCACTTCTGCACCGTCTCCTCTACTTCATCCAGGTTCCGCAGCCACACCGAGACCAGCCAGTGCACACCCTCTATCTCACCACGCAAAAAGGGGGGGATTTGCATAGCAGCGATTCTATCGCACTCTTCACAGACGTTGCCTCCCATCCGGGAGGCAACTGTGCTGACCAGGACAAAACAATCAAGCAGTGAGGAGCTCAATATTTGTGAAGAGCGCTCTGGTTCGTTCTTTTCGCTGGGCCCCACCGGCAACAGCCCGCCAGGATGCTTTGGCCCACTTAGCGGAATGCTTCAGGTATCAGTACCTCCGGCTGGTTCGCACCGCCGTACCGGAGGCCGTGACCATCAGCATGTTGCCCTGGCCCACGGTCTCGTAGTCCACATCAATGGCAATTACTGCGTCGGCGCCCATGGCTGCGGCGGCCTGCTCGAGCTCCCCCAAAGCAATCTCGCGGGCCTTACGCAGCTCGGCTTCGTAGGCCCCACTGCGCCCCCCCACAATGTCGCGCACAGAGGCCAACAGGTCGCGGAAGATGTTGGCCCCCACGATGGCCTCACCAAACACCACATCGAGGTACTCGGTGATCTGGTAGCCCTCGAGCTGGCTCGAGGTGGTAAGCAAAATTTTGCGTCGCACAACAAACCCCCTGAAAACCCATCATACCGAACCACACCCGCTGTGGGTTTGTTTGGATATAATCCACCCAACATGAAAGTTGCCCTGTTCGTTACCTGCCTGGCCGATCAGTTTTTTGCTGATGCAGGCGTGGCAGCGGTTCGGCTTCTGCGCCACCTGGGCTGCACGGTGGAGTTTCCCAGCGGGCAGACCTGCTGCGGCCAGCCCGCCTACAACGCAGGTTACTGGGCCCAGGCCCGCCAGGTGGCCGACCATACGCTGGATGTGCTCGAGGAGGCCGAGTACGTGGTGCTTCCTTCAGGCTCCTGCACGGCCATGCTGCGTAACTTCTATCCTGAGCTCTACCGTGACCGCCCCAAAATGTTCACCCGAGCCGATGCCCTGAGCCGCAAAACCTACGAGCTGGCCGAGTTCATCGTAAAAGTGCTGGGCGTCAGCCAGCTGGGCCAGGGCCTGCAGGGCAAACGCATTGCCTACCACCACGGATGCCACGCCTTGCGCGAGCTGGGCATCAGACAAGAGCCCCTAACCCTGCTGCGCGGCAGCGGGGCCGAGCTTGTGGACTGGGTGGCTGCTGAGGAGTGTTGCGGCTTTGGCGGGCTATTTTCGGTAAAGCTGCCCGAGGTGGCGCTGGGCATGGCCGACCGCAAACTTTCTACCCTGCCGCCAGGCCAGATAGACTTCCTGACCAGCGCCGATGGCGGCTGCATTCTGCACCTGATGGGCCGTATGCAAAACCAAAACCTGAACCTGCCCGTGCGCCCCCTGGCCACGGTGCTGTGGGAGGCGGTGGGATGAAAGTAAGCGCGAACCGTTACCCGCAAGAGGCGGCCCGGCTGCTGCGCGAGCACCCCGAGGTACGCGCGTCGGTTACGGGAGCCACCCTGAGCTTCGATAGCAAAAGGCGGCAGGCTTACGCCGAGGTAGAGGCCGAAGCCTGGCGGCGCTGGGCCGAAGGTGTAAAGAACCACCTGCTCATGAACCTGGACAGGTATCTGCTCCAGGCCGAGGAAAAGCTAAAGCAAAACGGTGTGCAGGTGCACTGGGCCGAAGACGCCGTTGAGGCACAGCGCATCGTGGCCGGAATCGCCCGCAAAGCGGGGGCGCGCAAAGTGGTCAAGGCCAAGACCATGGTTTCGGAGGAGCTGGGCATCAACCCCTTGCTGGAAGGGATGGGCCTCGAGGTGCTGGAGACCGACCTGGGCGAGTACATCATCCAGCTTTTGCACCAGCCCCCCTCCCACATCGTGGGCCCGGCCATCCACCTGAACTTGGAGCAGATTCGGCGCCTGTTCCACGAGCGCTTCCAAACCCCGCTGGAGGCCAGCCCCGAAGACCTGGCCGCCGTAGCCCGCAAGCTCCTGCGCGATGGGTTTTTGCAGGCCGATATGGGCATCTCCGGTGGAAACTTCGTGGTGGCCGAAACCGGCACCCTGGCCCTGATCGAAAACGAGGGCAACATCCGGCTTGCCACCTCGGCCCCGCGCATCCATGTGGCCCTGGTGGGGATCGAGAAGCTCCTGCCTCGCTTCAGCGACCTTTCGGTTTTCCTCTCGCTCACCGCCCGCGCGGCCACGGGCCAGCGGCTGGGTACTTTTGTTTCGCTTATCCAGGGCCCTAAAAAACCAGACGAACCCGACGGTCCCCAGGAAGTGCACGTGGTTTTTGTCGACAACGGGCGCAGCAGCCTGCTGGCCGACCCAGAAGCCTGGGAAACCCTGCGCTGCGTGCGCTGTGCAGCCTGCCTGAACGCCTGCCCGGTCTACCGTCAGACCGGCGGACACCCATACGGCTACGTCTACAGCGGGCCCATTGGGGCCATCCTCGCGCCCGGGCTGGTGGGCCTCGAGGACACCAAGCCCCTCCCCTATGCTTCTTCGCTTTGCGGGGCCTGCTTCCAGGCCTGCCCGGTGCGGATTCCTATCCCCAGGCTGCTGCTCACCTGGCGCAACCGCGCGGTGGAGCAGGGGCTTACCCCCAGGCTCGAGGCAGCCGCCATCCAGGCCTATGCCCTGGCCATGACCAACCCCTGGGCCTACCGTCTGGCCACCAGGGCCCTGCGACTTCTACCCGAAAAAGCGCTGGACAATAGCGTACTGCCAGTGCTCAAGGCCTGGACCGAAGGCCGCGCCGGGCTTTCGCCCAGCCCCAAAAGTTTTCAGCAGCTATGGGAAGCGGGAGAAGTCTGATGGTGCGGGCCAAAATATGCGGGATTACCCGCCAGGAAGACGCCCTCTTGGCCGAAAACCTGGGGGCCTGGGCCCTGGGCTTTATCCTGGCCCCAGGCACCCGGCGCTATATAGAACCCGAGCAAATTCGGCCCATTTCCAGCGCACTGGGGCCTTTTGCTGTTCGGGTCGGGGTGTTTGTGGACACCCCACCCGAGGAGGTGCTGAGGCAGATGGAGGCCGCCCGGCTCCAGGTAGCCCAGCTCCACGGGGCCGAACCGCCCGGATGGGCCGAGCAGGTGCGACGCTTTTTCCCGGTTATCAAGGCCATTCGGATATCCGGGCCTGCCTCGCCTGAGTGGTTAACTTACCCCGCCGATGCCCTCCTGGTAGACGGGGTAAGCCCTGGCAGTGGACAGACCTATCCGCTGGAGTGGCTTTTACCCCTCCGGCAACATCCGCGCTTGATTGTGGCCGGGGGCTTGACGCCAGAAAACCTGCGCTCGGTGCTGGATTTAGCGCCCTACGCAGTGGACGTAAGCAGTGGGGTCGAGCTCGAGCCAGGCCGCAAAGACCCCAACAAACTTCGGGCCTTTCTGGCTCAGGTCGCGGCCTTCAATGGCACCAGCCTGAACCAATAGACATAGCGCCTCTCGCCTTCTTCCCACCTATAGTCCACCGATGCAACCCGGTACAAACCCAGCCTGACCCAGCGGTTGGTTCCCTCGCGCAGATAAAGGCGCATGGGCTTACGTTGCTCGAGCGCATCCAGCAAAATCCGGTTACCTCCACGAGGCTGCTGATTACCCCAAAGCCCTTCGCCAGGATAGAGAATGGAACCATCGGGCAAAAAACGGTTTTTATAGCCCGATTCACCCCGGTCAACCAGCAGGCTGTCCTTACCAATCCCACGAAGGGTTTTATGCTCGGCAAGCACCTCTTTCCAGGTCAACATGCTTGACACCCAATAGGCCAACCGCTATTATCCTATGTGCCTGTACGGGCGATTCCGATACAGCGCAACAACTTGCTCCGGTGGTGTAGTTGGTTAACATACCCGCCTGTCACGTGGGAGATCGCGGGTTCAAGTCCCGTCCGGAGCGCCAAACTTGCGCCGTGCCATGAGCTGCGTCCGGCGCATCTTATGCCAAGGTAGCTCAGTCGGTAGAGCATGCGACTGAAAATCGCAGTGTCGGCGGTTCGATTCCGCCCCTTGGCACCAGAAACAACGCCATACCACAACAACCCCCTGAGCCGATTGGGGGTTTTTGTTTGTGACCAGCGGCGCGTGCGCTTGCATTTCATTGCTATCGCCCATGCCCATCCAAGTTGCGCCAGGGTAGATTGGCAAAGCCCCGCAGAATGAGTCTATGCGTACCTGGCGCAATTCCTAAAAGCGATCTTTCGGAACAGCATCTTGCATTTCAACTCTGGAGAAACTCAGTACCGTGCGGCCAAGATGAGCACACCAGGCACGATCTATTTTTCCGCAACCCGAAGCGGGGTTTTTTCTGGCTTAGCCGGCTGTGATTCCCCTGCGCCCATTTGCACATCGAAACCGGCAAACTTCCGGATAAGATATGAGGGTTGAGGTGGCTCATGGCCCTGACTTCCCCTGCGCGCATTCCAAAACGCTCTCTGCGAAAACAAATGATCGACCTATTTAGCGCTGCTCTCAAGCCCCTGTACTGGTGGTACGAAAAGCGCATCGAGGCCGAGGTGCGACGGGGGCATGCCCCCAGGCATCTGGGGCTGATCCTGGACGGCAACCGTCGCTTTGCCAGGGAGCTGGGCCTGGACGGGCACCACGGCCACGAATTCGGGGTGCAGAAGGCCTACGAGGTCCTGGAGTGGTGTTTGGAGCTCAACATTCCCACCGTGACCATCTGGGTCTTCTCTACCGACAACTTCAACCGCAGCCAGGTCGAGGTAGAGACCCTCATGCAGCTCTTCGTAAAGGAGGCCAGGCGCATGGCCCAGGATCCCCGTATCCACGCCAACAAGGTGCGGGTCAAGGTGATTGGGCGGCACGACCGCTTCCCCCCTAAGGTGCTGGAAGCACTGGAGGAGCTAGAAAAAGCCACCGAGCACCACAACGGCATGCTCCTGAACATCGCCATGGGCTACGGTGGGCGGGAAGAAATTGTAGATGCCGTCAAAAGCCTGTTGCTGGAAGCTGCCCAGACCGGCAAGTCGCTGGAAAAGCTGGCCGCCGAGCTGGACCTCGAGCACATCTCTGAGCGGCTTTATACTGCCGGCGTACCCGACCCCGACTTCATTATTCGCACCTCGGGCGAGATTCGTCTATCGGGCTTCCTGCTGTGGCAGGCTGCGTACAGCGAATACTACTTCTTCGATGCGTTCTGGCCTGCCTTCCGCAAGGTAGATTTTCTGCGGGCAGTACGCGACTACCAGAAACGTGAGCGGCGCTTTGGTAAGTGAGGCCTAGCTCAAAGCACCATCAGCAAAGCCAGCAGCCCGCCCGGAAGCAGCCCCAGCGCCACATATAAGCCGAGTCCCCGGGTTCCAAATGACAGCGCGGTTTTGAATACGGTGTTGCTCAGGGCAGCCACCACGATGGCGATGGAAGCAACCGACAGCATCAGTTGTTCGTTGGCCGTCAGGCGGGCCAGCGAGAGCGAGATGGCGTCCACATCGGCCACTCCCGAAAGGGCGCTTACCACGTAGACCCCAGCATTACCGAAGACCTCGAGGCCCACTTTAGTCAGTAGCTTGACCAGCGCATAAACCCCTGCAAAGAGCAGTGCGCCCTGGAGCTGCAGGGGGTTTTGTACCGGCACGCTTTCCGGTGCTTCCCGGTCGCGCCCAGTCAGCCAGGCCGCGACCAGCAACCCCCACAGTAGCCACAAAAGCACCGGGAGCCAGAGCAACTGCAAGAGGGCCGGGGCGGTAGCGCTCCAGACCAGAATACGCCCCAGCATCATCTGGGAGGCCAGCACCACTCCGCTGGCCCAGAGCGGGTTACGGCTGGGGTTGGCGCGGCTCTGGGTCACCATCGAAAGGGTAACCGCAGTGGACGAAACCAGACCACCCAGCAAAGCCGCTACCCACAGGCCTTTAGAGCCCAGCAAGCGCAAGGCCAGATAACCCACAAAGTTAACCCCGGCCACCAGCAGAACCACCTGCCAGATTTCGCGGGGATTCCAGACCCCATAAGGGCCATAGTTGGCGTCAGGAAGCAGCGGGTAAACCACCCCAAGGAGCAGCGCCAGCAACACCGCTGCCTCCACCTCGCCCCGCTGTACCCCCCCGGCAAAAGCGTGAAGTTCATCGTGAAAGGCCAGGAAACCCAGCAGCAGGGCCCCGGTGAACAGGGCCGGCAGCACCGTACCCAAACCGCACAGCACCCCCAGCATATACACCAGCAGGGCCGCTACCTGGCTGGTAGCATCGCGGCTGTTTTTGAGGGTATACACCGCCAGCCCGGCCACCGCCGCCAGCCCCACCGCCGGCAACCACTGGTTTTGCCCAAGGGCGCTTACCCCTCCCAGCAGCCCCAGCAGGGTGAAGGTGCGCACCCCCCCGATGGTCGAGCCCTGGCGCTCTACCTTCGCCCGCTCACGCTCGAGGCCCACTGCAAAGCCAATCAGGGTAGCGGCCAGCAAATGCCATAGCGACTCTTGCACTTCTCTACGCTACTACGTTTTAGCACGACGAAGACGATCAGCTTGAGGGCAGGTTCAGCTCTGCCCTCAGCGTAGTGCCTGCGCCGGGGCTGCTGGCTATGTAAAAGCGCCCCCCCAGACGCTCGATGCGTTCCCGCATGGAAACCAGGCCCAGGTGGCCGGGATACTCGCGCTGGCTATCAAAGCCCACCCCATCGTCGCGGATCTCGAGCTCGACCTTGCTGTCGTGCTGCTCCAGGCGCAGGTACACCTTGTGGGCCTGGGCGTGCTGGACCACGTTGTGGAGGGCTTCCTGGGCCACCCGGTACAGGGCTTCTTTAGCCTCCAGGCTCAGGGGTGGCTCGGAACCCAGGCGGGTCTCGATATACAGGCCATGCCGGGCCCGTGTGGCCGCTACCTGCCTGGCTAGCGCTGCAACCAATCCCTGGTGCTTTAGGGAGTCCGGGCGTAACTCAAAAATCAGGGCCCGCATCTCGGCCGTAGCCGCCTCGGCCAACTTCAGCACGAAGTCCAGCGTTGCCGGAACCTGCTCGGGGTGCTGGGCAAGCTGGGCTTTGGCACTGCGCACCCCCAAGACAATGCCGTAGATGGTCTGCGAAACCGAGTCGTGCAGGTCTCGGGCCAGCTTCTGGCGTTCTTCCAGAACCGCCTTGCCCTGGGCCTGGGCATAGAGCCGGGCGTTCTGAATGGCAAGGGCCGCCCGTCGCGCCAGCGAGGTAAAAACCCGCTGTTCTTCGGGGCCAAAGGTGTGGGGCTGCAGGTTGTTTACGCTAAAAACCCCAAACACCTGGCCCTCGAGCCGTATGGGGATATGCATAAAAGCCCGGATGCCCTCGGGGTCAGTTATCTGCCGAACCACCGAGCCGTCCTGGTGGGTGTCCTGCACCACCACCGTTTCCCCACCGCGGGCCGCATAGACTATCAGGCCGTGTCCCGCGTACTCGTTTATAAGCTGCACAAACTGGGAAGTAAAGCCCCGCTGGGCCCGGGTTATCAGGCGCTGGTGGGTTTCATCCCAGGTCAGGATGCAGCTCTTGTCGGCGCCCAGCAGATCCACGCACACATCGGCCAGGGCCTGCAACACCTGATCGAGCTCGAGCGAAGCGTAGAGCTTTTCGTCGGCCTGGTAGAGTGCCTCGAGACGCTTGCTTGCGAGGCGTTCTACTTCAATGGCATTCTGGGCAACATAAGGCACGTCCGCGTCCGTAAGGCTCTGCCGGGTCTGGCAGGGCTGGGCAATGTTTTGCGCAATGGTCGCGCTGTACATTTGGCCCTCCATCTCCAGGTACAGAAAGGAACAGCGCGCATACCGCCAGCTCCCGTCCTTCTGCACAAAGGCAAGCTCGAGGGTGCCGGGCTGTGCAGGGCTGCCAGGCCACATCGCTCGGGCCAGCCCCTTGCGGTAGGGCAGCGCAACCCAGTCCAGCGTCTCTTTGGCCTGGAGCTCCTCCAGGCTGTAGCCCAGCAAGTCCAGGGCGGCCCGGTTGGCATAGACCAGCCTGCGCTCTGCTGAGGCAATCAGGACAGCCTCTTGAACCGCCTCCAAAAACCCGGCCAGGGTTCTGGCCCAGGGTCGGTGCAGGAAATCAACCAGGCCCAATTAGCCCCTCCCGGATGGCAAACAAGGCGGCCTGGGTGCGTGAGGATAGCCCCAGCTTGGAAAGCAGGTTGGAGACGTGGGTCTTGACAGTGAGTTCGGACAGGCTCAGTTGTTGGGCGATGCGCTTGTTGGAAAGCCCCTGGGCTATCAGCCGCAGTATTTCGGTTTCCCTGGGGGTCAGGGCTTCGCGCATCTCGGCGGTACGCACTTCCTGGGCTAGCCGTCGGGCCGCCTCGGGGTGCAGCCGCACCTCACCCCGGCCCGCGGCATAAATGGCCTCAATCAGTTCCTCGGGCTGGGTGTCCTTGAGCAGATAACCCGTTGCACCTGCGTGTATAGCCTCGGCCACCCACTGGTCTTCCAGCACGCTGGTCAGGGCGATGACCTCCACCTCGGGAAAGCGCGCTTTGATCTCGCGGGTTGCACGCACCCCGTCCATTACCGGCATCAGCAAGTCCATCAGCACCACATCCGGGTGTAGCTCGGCCACTTTCTCGAGCGCTTCCTGGCCATTCTGGGCCTCACCCACCACATAAAGCCCCTCATCGGTTGCCAAAAAAATACGCAACCCCTGGCGCACCACCGCATGGTCGTCTACCAATAAAACGCCCAGGCCTGCCTTTGGGTTGGGATGGCGCATGGTCTCAGGGTACACTCTGGTGGTCTGGCTCACCAGAGGCATCAATTTTCCGTGTCGCAAAGCGGGAAAACTCGCCTCGCTGGCCAGAGTCCACTAGCCGGTTGAGGGTAGCATACCGTACACGCCGGGATGAGCGGCCGCACCGGCATGATGGTGGGCTACTGGAACCAGCACTTTACCCATGTGCCCGTTGCGATGGCCACACAAAAGCGCAAACAGATTGACCCCCAAAGCGAACTCTGGCCTCAGGTCTTGGGAGCTACCGGACAGCCCAGGGGGATGTGAAGCAGGCGCAGCCTACCCGCTACCCATGCCCCCTCGAGGCCAGGTTCAAAATCACCACCCCCACAATAATCAGCACGATGCCCAGGGCAATTGCGCCGTTCATGGGCTCTTTGAGCACCAGCCAGCCCAGTACTGCAATCAGGGCGGTGCCCAGCCCCGACCAGACCGCGTAGGCGGTATTGAGCGGGATGGTCTTGAGCGCCAGGCTCAGAAAGTAGAAGGCGCTGGCATAGCCCAGCACCACCACTAATGAGGGCAGCGGCTTGCTAAAGCCCTGCGAAGCCTTGAGACCCGTCGAGCCAATCACTTCCGACACAATCGCAAGCAGCAACAAAGCCCATCCGTTCATCATCAAACCTCCTGGCTATATTTGAACATTCCCTTGTACGCCGGTTGAGTCAGGCTTCTGTGTACAATGCATACTAATGATTCGCATCTTACTCGCCGACGATCACGCCCTCTTCCGTCAGGGGCTCAAAAGCCTGCTGGAAGCGGAGCCTGACTTTAAGGTCATGGGCGAGGCCAAGGACGGGCGCGAGGCCCTGCGCCACGCCCTCGAGGCCCACCCCGACATCATCCTGATGGACATCCAAATGCCCGGCCTGGATGGCGTACAGGCCACCCAGGAAATCCTCAAGGAATGGCCCCAGGCCAAAGTAATCATGCTAACCATGTACCGCCAGGACAGCTACGTCTTTGAGGCGGTGAAGGCCGGAGCCCGGGGGTACATGCTCAAGGATGCCGATGCCAAGGAGCTGCTGGAAGCCATTCGGCGGGTTTATCAGGGCGAGGTCTTGCTGGATGCCGAGATGGCTGAGCAGATCATCCAGGACTTCAAGGCCAAACAAGAAGCCATCCCCAAAGAACACGCCGAACTATCGGAACGCGAGGTGCAGATTTTGCGCCTGGTAGCCCAGGGCTACACCAACCTCGAGATCGCTTCCGAGCTTTCGCTCTCGGAAAAAACCGTGCGTAACCGCCTGTCGGACATTTTCCAGAAACTCCACCTCAACAACCGCACCCAGGCCGCCCTCTACGCCCTGCGCGAGGGTCTGGCAGAAAAAAACAACGAGCAGTAGGTGTGCCTGCCCCGCCCGCGGTGCGGTGGGCCTCGAGCCAGTATTATCTGAAGCCAATGAGCGACTTTACCACAGAAACCAGCCGCGATCCCATAGCCCTGCTGGGGGAAATTGCTGAAATTGGCGGCGATGCGGCCCGTGGGGCCTGGGTAGCCCGACAACTCCAGGCCCAGGGACTGACGCCCCAAACCGATGAGCTGGGCAACGTTTGGGCAGGCCAGGGCCCCACTTTACTGGTTGCCCACCTCGATACCGTGCTTCCCCCCGCCCCCTTGCGGCGGGAAAAAAGCCGCTGGTACGGGCCCGCTGTGGGCGACAACTCCTCAGGGGTAGCTGTCTTGCTGGCGCTGTCCCAGGAGCTGGTGGCTCTGGGCTGCACCGTGGCTTTTAGCGTGGGCGAGGAAGGGCTGGGCAACCTTCGGGGAGCCCGGCACCTGGTCAAGCACCTGCGGCCCCAACAGGTGGTTGCAGTGGATGGGTACCTGCCAGGTGTTGTGAGTCGCTCGGCGGGTTCGCACCGGATGCGGGCCCGTTTTATAGGGCCGGGTGGCCATGCCTGGGGCGACCGGGAGGCCCCATCACCCGTGCCGGCGCTGGGGCAGGCCCTGGCTGAGATGTACGCCCTAAAGCGTAGCAGTAATACCAGCCTGAATGTGGGAAGGTTGTGGGGTGGCGAAGCCATCAATGCCATCCCGCAGGAGGTGGGCCTCGAGCTCGATCTGCGGGCACTAGAGGCCTTAGAGCTGGGCCGGATGGTTGCACAGGTGCGCGAAATTTTGATGGAAGCTGCTCGCAAGTTCGGCCTGCGCATGGAAATTGACGTACTGGGTGAGCGTCCTGCTGGCATGACCGCCACCGAAGCCATGCTGGAAGCGGCCCGTCGGGCCTTTATGGAGATAGGCCTCGAGGCCCAGTTCACCGCTGGTTCTACCGATGCCTCGGCGGGGGTAGAAGCAGGCATTCCTGCCATTACCCTGAGCGTCTACCAGGGGGGCGGTGCCCACACCCCCGAAGAATGGGTAGAGCCCAACTCCCTACGCTTAGGAATGCACGCCCTCCGAAGCTTTGTGCGGCAGCTTCTCCAAACATAACGGCTTTGTAACGGCTTCCCTGCTACCCTCTGAGGCACAAGAGGGGCTATGCCGAAGAACCAGACCTTTTTGTTGCAACTCTGGCAAGACCAAAGCGGCGTTTGGGTGGTTCTCAAGGACGAGCAACGCGGGTTACTTCATCAGTTCGAGAGCCTGGAGGCGCTTAGCCAATTTTTGTCGCGCATCGAAGAAAATCCTCCTGAGCACAATGAAACAAAGGAAGCCTCGGTGGTGAATTCGGAATGATAAGAAATGTCTTTGATTTGTTCTTTTTCTGGGGCCCCCGCCTGAAGCGCGGGTAGCAACAGCCTGAAAAACGATGGTGCTCCAACAATCCCTAACGGAACGATTCAGGCGGGGTTCATATGACCAGCCCGGCGCCGAAGCAGCCTGAACCACGGGAGGCGTTTTTTGCCAAAGGTAATGGGGTTGCGCTCCAGGATGCAAAAAGATGGCCCCTTGGGATTTGGCTTTGGGTACAACCGGCCTTCACCAGACCACAGAGTGCGATAGGATAGTCGGGTGCGTGTAGGTGTCTTGAGTAGCTGGCTTGCCAATCGCTACCTGCCTTTCTGGGAGTCTTATTTGCAAGCCTTGGAGGTAGAGGTTGTTCGTCCCGAAGCAATTACAGTAGACTTGCCTGTCCCCCAGCCAATTCGGCGGGTGCTAAGCCAGGTCTTCAGCCTGAAGAACCAGGGGGTAGACTTTCTCCTGCTGCCCGACGTGCAGCTTGGCGTTGAAGCCCGTAAAGTCGGCCCTTCACCCTGGCTGGTAGACCTGGCGGCAACCCTGGAGCGGCTTGTGCCGGGCCTGCCACCCACCCTGGTGGTTCCGGCTGAGGTCTCGCTCGAGGTAGCCGGTCTGGCCGCAAAAATTGGGCAGCACCTGACCCAAAACCCCATGCTGGCCCGGCGGGCGCTGGAACGCACCAAGCATCTGCTAAACGCTCCCTTTCCACCTCTGAAGCAGTCTGGAACCCACCTGATTGGGGTGGTGGCCCAGCCCATGCTGCTCAGTGACCCCGACTGGCTGGCGGCCCTCGGGCGCGGGTTGGCCGAGTATGGACTCCACCCGTTCCTGGCCGATAAGGCGCCGGCTGAGCTTCGCCAGGAGGGAAGGCACCTCGAGCTAGGCCTCGTCCTACCCACCGACCTCGAGGCCGCCGGAATGCACCGCTACCTCTCGAGGCTGGGCAAAGTCAAGGGGCTTTTATATGTTCATGATGCCGAGTACCTGCCCCTGCCCACCCCCCTGCGCCGGGTGCTCAAAAAAACCCCACCCCCGAAACCCTGGCGTCTGGTGGGCCTCGAGGCCCCCTGGCCCCAGGTTGCCGCCGAACTAGCTAAAGACCTACAGGTTTGATACAATCGTGTTTCCGTGCCTTGCACCTAGCTTTGCGCCCAAATAGGTTTAGGCATACGCTGTAAAAACATTGGGAGGAGTAAGGTGGTAGAAATGAGTACTCCGGGTCAGCTTGATTCATCCTCTAAAACTGACCGGTCAGTTTTTGGTCCCCTAATAGCCCTGATGCCTTACCTGAGGCGCTACGGATCGCAGTATCTGTGGGGTATGCTGGCGGGCATTGCCTCGGTAGGGATGGCTTCTTTGTCGCCCTACTTCCTGCGCCATGCCATCGATGCCATTCAGGCAGGCGAGGCCTACCTGGTCTGGGTATGGGCCATCCTGGGCGCAGCAGTGGCCGCGGCTATTTTCTCTTGGGCCAACCGGCAACTCCTGGTGGTGGCCAGCCGCTATATCGAGCACGACCTGCGCATGGATCTGTTCAAAAAAGCCCTGGCCCTGGACAGCTATTTTTACAGCAAAAACCGCATCGGCGATCTGATGAACAAATTCACCACCGACCTGGGCGCGGTGCGCGAGATGCTGGGTGGCGGCATCAACATGGGCAGCCGCCTGCTGATGTTTGTGGTGTTTGCCATCGTGGCCATGTACCTGGTGAGCGTGCCGCTGGCCCTAGCCCTATCGCTGGTATTTCCCATCATCTTTGGGGTCATGTACTACGTATTGCGCCTGATTGACCGGCGCTACCGCGAAAGCCAGGAGTCTTTCGACCGCATTTCTACCCGCGCACAGGAAAATTTCTCCGGCATCCGGGTGGTCAAGGGCTTTGCCCTGGAAGACCGCGAGCTCGAGACCTTTCAGGCCCTCAACAAGGACTATATCGCCAAAAGCCTTGCCCTGACCCGTGTGGAGGGCCCGGTGCGGGCCCTGATGGGCCTGCTGATGGGCTTTGCCGCCCTGATTGTGCTGTGGATGGGTGGCGGGATGGTCATCCGGGGCGAGATGACCACCGGGCAGTTCGTGCAGTTCAACGCTTACCTGATGATGCTGGGCTGGCCCATTGTGGGGTTGGGCTGGACGCTCACCATCTTCCAGCGGGGCTCGACCAGCTACAAGCGGCTGGAGGAGTTTTGGCGCGAACCCGCCCGCATCACCGATACACCGGATTCTTCCAAGCGCTCTTTGGCTCCTTTGCACCTACGGGGAGAGGTCAAGTTTGAGGAGGTAAGCCTGGAGCTGGGCGGGCG
Organism: Meiothermus cerbereus DSM 11376; assembly: GCF_000620065.1. NCBI lineage: Bacteria > Thermotogati > Deinococcota > Deinococci > Thermales > Thermaceae > Meiothermus > Meiothermus cerbereus. The sequence continues at coordinate 153,877 of NZ_JHVI01000001.1, forward strand.
CAAGGTGCTGGATGGCATCACCCTGACCATTCCCGAGGGCACCACCCTGGGCATCACCGGACGTACCGGAAGCGGCAAGACCCTTCTGGTAAGCCTGATTCCACGCATCCTGGAGCCCACCACAGGCCGGGTGCTGGTGGGTGGCTCCGACGTAAAAGAGCTGCCCCTCGCGGCCTTACGAGCAGCCATCGGAATGGTGCCACAGGAGCCCTTCCTGTTTTCTGACACCCTGGTCGAAAACATCTGCTTTGGGCTACCAGAGGTAGACCTCGAGCGGGCCACCTGGGCTGCTAAGCTGGCCGGCGTTCACGACGATATTATGAGCTTTCCCAAAGGCTACCACACCTCCCTGGGTGAGCGCGGCGTGACCCTCTCGGGCGGGCAGCGCCAGCGGGTCGCACTGGCCCGGGCCCTGGCCCGCAAGCCCTCAATTCTGATTCTTGATGACGCCATGAGCGCTGTAGATACCGAGACCGAGTCGCGTATTCTTTCGGGGCTCAAAGGCGTGCTGGGACAACAAACCACCATTCTGATTGGCCACCGCACCTCCACCTTGCAGTACGCCGACTGGATTGTGGTGCTGGATCACGGCAAAATTGCCGAAGAAGGCACCCACGAGATGCTGCTGGCCACAGGGGGCATCTATGCCGAGCTGGATAGAATCCAGCGCCTGCAAGCGGAGGTAGATTAGCGCCCCTGACTCATTGCCAGGAAGAGCTACCAGCCATTAGCAACCATCAGCAGCGGAGTCTTATGCACGAAGAAGAAGCCTTTAAGAAGAGTTTTGATGCCAAACTAGCCCGGCGCATTCTAAAGTACGTCCGGCCCTACTGGAAGCAGATAGGGCTGGCTTTGCTGGCGCTGGTCGTGAGTACCCTTACGGCAGCCTCGACCCCGCTTTTTATCAAATACGCCATCGACAACGCCATCCTGCCGCGCGAGGTGCTGCCCCTGGCCCAACGCTACGAGACCCTGCTGCTCATTAGCGCGGTTTTTCTGGCGGTGCGGGTGGTGGATTTCATAGCCAACTACGCCCAGACCTACCTGATTAGCTGGGTGGGGCAGCACATCCTGTTCGACCTGCGCTCAGAGATTTTTGCCAAGCTCCAGCGCATGCACCTGGGCTATTTTGACCGTAACCCGGTGGGCCGCCTGATGACCCGCATCACCTCCGACGTGGACGCCATCAACCAGTTCATCACCGGCGGCCTGGTCGGGCTCATCGCCGATTTTGCATTAATCATCGGTCTGATGACCTTCATGCTGGTACTAGACTGGCGCCTGGCCCTGGTGGCCTTTGCCATCATGCCCATCTTCCTGGCCGTTACCACCTGGATTCGCAATGGAATGCGCGAGTCCTACCGGGCCATGCGGCTGCGGCTGGCCAAGGTTAACGCCTCGCTGCAGGAAAATCTAGCCGGGGTACAGACCACCCAGCTCTTTGGTCGGGAGCCCAAAAACGAAGCGCAATTCAACTTGCTTTCGGCAGACTTACGCAAAGCCTGGGTAGACATCATTAAGTGGTTTGCCCTGTTTTTTCCTCTAGTGGGCTTTATGGGGGAAATCACCGTGGCCCTGGTGCTGTGGTACGGAGGAGGCCAGGTTATACAACAAGCCATTACCCTGGGCTTGCTGGTAGCCTTTACCGATTACGTGCGCCAGCTCTTCCAGCCCCTGCAAGACCTCTCCGACAAATTCAACATCTTCCAGGCGGCCATGGCCTCGGCTGAGCGCATTTTTGGGCTCCTGGACAGCAAAGAAGAGGTGGCCGACAAACCAGGGGCCATAGCGGTTGAGCGCTTTCGGGGCCAGATTGATTTTGAGGACGTCTGGTTTGCTTACGGCAAGCGGGGCGAGGCCCCGTTGGAGCCAGGGAGCCAGGCCGAGCGGGGCGGATTATCTTCGGAGCGGCTCGAGGCCCCCGCTTCTGGCCAGAAGCCAGCAGACGATTGGGACTGGGTGCTGCGCGGGGTGAGCTTTCGGGTACGACCTGGAGAAAAGATTGCCCTGGTGGGCGCGACCGGGGCTGGCAAAACCAGCGTAATTAGCCTGATCGCCCGCTTTTATGATGTGCAGCGGGGGGCAGTCAAGATTGATGGTGTGGATGTGCGGGATTACCGCCAGCGCGATTTGCGCCGGGCCATTGGCATTGTTTTGCAAGACCCCTTTTTATTTAGCGGCACCATTGAGTCGAACCTGAGGCTGGGCGACGAGCGCATTTCCCTAAAGCGCATCCAGGAAGTGTGCGCGTTTGTGGGCGCCGATGAGTTTATTCAGAAGCTGCCGCAAGGCTATCAAACCGTCCTGCACGAGCGGGGCGGGGGACTCTCGACCGGCCAAAAGCAACTGCTGGCCCTGGCCCGGGCCATCCTGCACAATCCCGACATCCTGCTGATCCTGGACGAGGCCACCGCCAATGTGGACTCCGAAACCGAGCAGAAAATTCAGGCTGCCCTGGAGCGGGTAATGGAAGGCCGCACCTCGATTGTGATTGCCCACCGCCTTTCGACCATTCGTCACGTAGACCGGATTCTGGTATTCCGCAAAGGCAAACTGCTGGAGGAAGGCAGCCACGAGGAGCTGCTGCGAAAAGGCGGCTATTACGCCAAGTTGTACGAATTGCAGTACGTGCACGGTAGCGGCGACTGATGAAACTGAAGAAAAGCAGGATGGCCGCAACTGCTACCCAAAACCCAGCACGCCACTACAGCGCCTCGAGTTCGTCGCGGTGGCGCTCGATGAGCAGCAATAGGCGCGAGAGCAGGGCTTTTTCGGCCAGGATAACCAGCCCTTTTTTCTGCAGAGGCACCAGCACCAGCACCCACTGGGGGAGCGTGATAACAGAAAGCCGGGCCGATTGCCCCGATAGCTCATTGGCCAGGTTGAGCAGGTCATCGAAGATGGTCTGGGCGCTACTGGCAGCAAAGGGCAGGCTGCCCACCGTTGCCCGGCCCGCCTCCACCAGGGCTACCGCCTCCACGCCTCGCATATGAAACTGCCTCAGCACCTCGGGCTGGTCGGAAGGAGCAGGAGTTGCCTGGGGGGTGGGTTGGGCAGGTTCGGGCTGGGGGGAGACCTCGAACACCTCCAGCAAGGACTCGAGGTCGGCCCCCTTCAGCTCCTGAAGCACACTCTGCGCTGCTGCGTATTCCTGGGCCAGCTGGGCCCCTAAGCGCTCGGCTTCCTCTAGGGCCCGCCGTACCTCCAGCAGGCCGCTTACCCCCAGGCGGGGCAGGCGCTCGGCGGCTGAGCGGAGGAAGTCGCACAGGGGTTTGAGCCGCAGGGCTGTCTCGCCCCCTACCCCTTTGTGGGTGTTGTAGGCCTCGAGCACAGACTCGATGCGTGCGCTCATCTCGGTGCGCAGGGTTTCCTGGGCCCGGCGCAGGCGACCCAGGAGGGCGTGAATCTCGCTCAGGTCGGGCAGCTCACCGGCCTGCAGGCAGGCCCTGGCCTGGGTAACTTTCTCCTCGAGTTCCTCACCGCCCAGGCCCTTCATGCTGCGGGCTACCATCTCGTAACGTGAAAGCTCCTCAGCGATTGCAGCCCGTCGGGCCACGACCAGGTCATCCAAGGCCCGCTCCAGAAGGGCAGGATCGGGGACACGACCCTGCATCAGCGCTTCACGGCTGGCCTGTAGGGGTTGCTTGAGTTCGATCAGCGACTCTTTGAGGATTCGCTCAAGCTCCAAGATACGGGCCTCGAGGGCCTCCAGTCTGCTCGACACCAACCCCCTGGCGCGTTCGACCAGGGCTTGCACGGCGGGCTCGAGTTCGGCCAGGCGCCCCACCCCTTGCTCAACCTGCTGCATCAGGTTCTTCCTGTCCAGCTCGAGGGCTTCCAGGTTGGGCAAAGCCTGCAGGGTGGCCCGCAGGCCCATGCGCTTGAGGCTGTCTTCCTCGCGCTCTTTGGCTAGCTGGGATAAAAGCTCGGAAAGCTCCTGGCGTAAGGTGGTCAGGGCCGACTCGGAGATGTCTGGCGCGGCCAGACTCAGCAAAAAAGACTCCACCTGATCGTGCCCACGAAAAGGCGAAAGGGCCTGCTCCGCCTCGGCCCGCAGGGTAACCAGGGCGGCCTCGAGGCGGGCCTGGCGCTCCCGGTTTTCGCGGTTGGTTTTTTCTTCAGCCTCGAGGCTTTCCAGGTTGCGCTCGAGCTCGGCGAGTTCGGGTGGAATTCCACCCGCGTGCAGGGTCTCCAGCACCACTGCCAGGCGGGCCTGAAGGGGGGCGGTACGGCCTGAGGGCAGCTCGAGGCGACCCAGCCGATCGGCCAGCCACTCGTAGCGCACCCGGGCTTCGGCCAGGGCCTCTGCGTGGGCGGCTTTGAGCAGCTCGGCAAAGGCATCCAGGCGCTCGCCCAGGGGATTTCCGCCCGCCAGCTGGGCTTCCAGGTCGGCCAGTTGGCTGGCCAGGTGGGGCTGGCTCAATAAGGCCGCGTAACGCTCCTTGAGCGGCTCGAGCTGACGGGCATCCTCGGCCACATCAATCTCGCGGATGCGCGACAACTGCTCGGCAGACAGGGCGTCGAAATCGAGGTCGATGACCAGGGCTTCATCGTCAAAGCCATCGGCGGCCTCACCCAGCACGACCGGCGCTTCGATGGTGGAATCCTCGAGCACCACCTGTGGCTCGGTAGGGCTGTCCATCTGCGGGATATCCTCGATGGTGTCCAGGGTTATGGTCGCTTCGCTGGTCGGGTTTTGCACCACCGAGGACTCCACCAGCTTGCGCATGTCGGCGGCCAGGGCCCGCGCCCGCTGCACCTCGGCTGCGGCCAGGGTCTCTTGTGCGTGGGCCTCCTGGATTACCCGGATCAGGTTTTCCAGGCGACGCACTTTGGGGCCACCTACGCTCTGCACCCGCTGCAAGCTCATCTCGAGCTCGGTGATATCTCGGGTCTGGCGCAGCAAAGCGGCCTGAAGCTTTTCCTCGAGCTGGGCCAGCACCTCCTGCCCCTCACGCAACAAAGACCGCACCGCCGAGGCTTCCGGGTCCTGCTTAATCACATTGATTACCCCGCGCAAGCGCCCTACCTCGGGCCAGTCCAGGTAGAGGCTGAAGCGCTTCAGACCCGCCTCGAGATCCACCAGTACCCCTCTGGCGTGGGCCGACAGCCCGCCTTCCCCCGCGCTGGCGGCCTTCTCGCCCCCAATACCCAGTTCCTTTAGTATTTCTTCGATGCGGCTACGGGCCGCATTGGGGCTCATTTTGGTCTGTAGTTCGCGGTAAACCAGGCGTTTGAGAATCGTCTCGGCCTGGGGTGCATCTAGTTTATCGGGACTTATGCCCAACCGGCGCACCCCTTCCTCCAGAACCACCCGGGTGCGCTCCCCTAAAATCGGCTCGAGGGACTTACTAAGACTCTGATACAGCGACAAGCCCTGACCTCCAGTTAAAACCATAAGATACCCGTTCTCAACCCAGTGTATAGCCGACAAGGTTTTGGGGTTGTTCAAAACGACACTGGAAGGCAGTTATACCGGATTCAAAAAGATAATCTTCAAACAAAAAGCGCTAAGAGGCTATCTTTTTGAATCCTAGAGCACTCCCTTCGGTCGGGTTAGTTCATCACCGTTCGGTGACGAACTAACCGAATCTGGTATTAGATTAGAGCGCTCTTCACAAATATTGAGCTGCCCACAACTTGATTGCTTTGTCCTGCACAGCACAGTTGCCACAATGTCTGTGAAGGGTGCGATGCCGCTTGCTCAAACCCCGTCCACGGTCTGTGCACAAAGACCTTACAAGCCACCGCTCAACCAACCGGGTGGTGGGCTGCGGCCTCAATCAGCAGGTGGAAAATACCCCATTGCTCGGGCAGCAGTTCGGGATGCCACTGTACCCCCAGGTAGAAGGGGTGGCCCTCGAGCTGCACCGCCTCCACAATGCCATCTGGAGCAGTAGCCACCATACGCAGGCCAGGGGCCAGGCCTTTGAGGGCCTGATGGTGATACGAGTTAACCCGAAAGCGCTGCGCGAAGAGCTTATTCAGGGGGCTCTGCTCGGTCTGCTCGACACTGTGGCCCAGCGCGGGCGGCTCCGCTTTCTGGCTATGCTGCACGGCACGAAACCCCTGGGCAGGAAGGTCCTGGTAAAGGCTGCCCCCCAGGGCTACGTTCATCACCTGAACACCACGGCAAACCCCCAGGGTGGGAATGCCGTGCTGAGCGGTATAACGGGCTACAAACAGCTCGATCGCATCGCGCTCGAGGCTCACCTCCCCCAGCTCGGGAATGGGCTCCTCGGCAAAATGGGCCGGATCCACATCCACTCCTCCCGGAAGCAGCACCCCGTCCAGCTTGCGCAACAAGGCAGGTAGCTTATCGTCGGCCTGGGGAGGAAGGATTACAATGCTGGCACCCTGGCTCTCGAGGGCCTTGAGGTAGGGCTCGAGCAGACCCCAGATCTTGGTTCGAAAAAGACCTTCCACACTGCGCGACTGAGGGGTTACACCAATGAGCATGTCCCAATCCTACACTGCCCTGCGCCCAGAGTTTAAAGAGGCCCTCAAGGAAGCTGCGGCTCGCTTTGAGACTCCCTTTTATGCCTACGACTGGCCCAGCATCCTGGAGCGCTTGGGGCGCCTGCAAAGCTCGTTTCCCCAAGCTGAGATTTTCTATGCCATGAAGGCCAATCCCCGCTTGGGGCTCTTGCGGCGCTTGCTGGAGCGGGGCATTTTTGTGGAGGCGGTAAGCCTGGGCGAGGTGTACCGGGCCTACCAAGCCGGTTTCCGTCGCAACGAGGTGCTGCTCAATGGGCCGGTTAAAACCCCGGCCATGCTGGAAGCATTGAGTCGCATGGGCATTCCGATTCTAGGCCTTGACTCTCTGGCCGACCTCAAGCGGGTTGGTAAGCTGCTGCCCAGGGCCCAGGTTCTTCTGCGGGTCAACCCCGATCTGCCCATCGTCACCCACGACCACCTGGCCACAGGGCGGGGCGACAGCAAATTTGGCCTGTTGCCCGAGGACATTGGGCAGGCCCTGGAATTGGCACAGCAAAACCAGCTCGAGGTGCTGGGTTTGCACATCCACCTGGGATCGGCCCTAAAGCACCCCCAGGACTACCAGGCGGGCTACGCCGTGATGGACGCGCTCTACCAGACCCACGGCCCCTTTCAGGTTATGAACCTGGGCGGGGGGTTTGGGCTGGGCCTCGAGCTGGCCGAGCTGGGGGCACAGGTTGCTGCGCTGGCCCAAAAGCACAACGTCGAGGTTTGGCTCGAGCCGGGCCGTTATCTGGTGGCCGAAGCCGGGGTGCTGGTTACACGCTGCTGGGGAGTCAAGCGTACCCGGCGCAATTATCTGCTCATTGACGCAGGCATGAGTCAGCTCATTCGGCCCATGCTCTATGGCGCGGTACACCCGGTTGAACCGCTGTACTACAACCCCCGCCAGGCCACCTACGACCTGGCTGGCCCCGCCTGCGAATCGGGCGATGTGCTGGCCCGCGACATAACCCTGCCCGAGCCCAGGGAAGGCGACCTGCTGGCCATTCTGCAAGCGGGGGCCTACGCCAGCAGCATGAGCAGCAACTATCTCGACACCCCCCGCCCCGCCGAGCTTTTGTGGACAGACCAGGGCTGGGAGGTGATCCGCCAGCAGCAGAGCCTGGACGCACTGCTCCAAGACGAGATGTGAGCTTTTTCCCTCAGCGGGCCGCCTCGGCCTTACGCTGGGCCTCCTCGAGGACCTGGCGGGCCGGTACGTTGCCTTTGAGGGCTTTCTCCAGGGCTTCTTCCAGGAAATTGCGCCAGATGGCAAACTGAGGCACCCGTGGGCGGGGCTGGGCCACCGCCACCTGTTCAAAGGCCACCTTGCGGTAAGGGTTCTCGCGGTAGAAGGCTTCCAGCAAGGGCGTGGCCGACTTGCGCAAGGGTACGTAGTAGCTGGCTTCAACCCAGGTCTTGATGTTCTGTGGCTCCATTAGGAAGCGCCAGAACTCGAAAGCCCCCCGCTGCTGCTCGGCACTGGCCCCACGCAGCACCACCAGCTGCGCCCCACCCAGCGGAACCTTTCCATTGGGCTCACGCGGGATGGGGGCCACACCCAGTTTGAAGGCAAAGGATGCGTTCTCGGCGGCGGGCCAGTTGGCAATCGAGGCCATGACCATCATGCCCTTGGTGCGGATAAAGTCGGTCTGTGCAAAAAAGCTTTCGGAGAGGTTGCGCACGCTAATACTGCCCTCGCGCCCCAAACGCTGAAGGAACTCGAGGGCCTCCACCACCTCGCGGGAGGTGAAGTTGGGCCGGCCATCGGGGGTGACCAGGTTGCCCCCCCGGCTGGTAACCTGGGCCTCAAAGGTCCAGGACTCGCTCAACGCAATAAACCCCTTGGAGGTTCGGCTGGTGAGCCCCCTGGCGGCCTGTTCAAACTCGCGCCAGTTGCTGGGCACTTTGAGTCCCTTGGCCCGAAGCTGATTCTCGTTGAAGAACAGCACCGGCGTGGAGGTGTTAAAGGGCAGGCCATAGCGGCGGTTGTTAATCAGGCCGTAATCCCAGGCCGCCTCGAACAAATCGTCGGTAAAGGCCTTGGGCAAGGCATTCGCCAGCTCATCCAGCGGCAACACCACCCCCTCGGCCACCAGGCGCGGGAACAGCAGAATCTCGGCCTGGAACATCACCGGCGCACCGCCAGCACGTAGCGCTGCCAGCAAGCGGGTCTCCCCTTCGCGGTAATCGCCAATCAGGCGTGGGGTGACCCGGTAGTTTCGCTGGGAGGCATTAAAGGCGTTTGCAAACTGTGCAATCGTCCGCTCAGCCGGGCCATCCATGCTGTGCCAGAAAGAAATCTCGGTCTGGGCCGAAGCCATTCCTGCCACCAAAACCAAAGAAGCCAGCAAACGCTTCACATCTTCCTCCTAGGTGTCACCCTATTCTATGCCCATAGCCGGATTGTCAAGAACAAGCGCGATAAAGTTAAACCATGAAACAACCCGAGATAGACCTGCTGCAACACCAAGACTCCTGGCGGCTATGGCGCATCATGGCCGAAATTGTGGAGGGGTTTGAAGCTTTGGGAGAGCTTGGCGTACCGCTGGTAACGGTGTTTGGTTCAGCCCGCCTTGGTTCGGAAAACCCCTATTACCAGCAAGCCCTGCTGCTGGGCCAGCGGCTGGCCGAAGCAGGTTTTGGTGTGGTTACGGGCGGAGGGCCTGGGTTAATGGAGGCAGCCAACCGAGGTGCCTACAACGCCGGGGGCATCTCGGTGGGGCTCAACATCCAGCTGCCCCATGAGCAGCGGGCCAACCCCTTCCAGACCCACAGCCTTAGCTTCCGCTACTTTTTCGCCCGCAAGCTTATGCTGGTGCGCTACGCCAAGGCCTTTGTGGTAATGCCTGGGGGTTTTGGCAGCCTGGATGAGCTGGCCGAGGTGCTGGTGCTGGTGCAGACCGGCAAAGTACACCCTTTCCCCATTTTTGCGCTGGACTCAGCTTACTGGAAAGGATTGCTGGACTGGATGAAGGACACCATGCTTCCTGCAGGGGTCATTGACCCCCAAGATTTGAAACTCATGACCCTGGTGGACACACCAGAAGCAATACTCGAAGCGCTCACTGGCGCCAATAGAAGCGACCATTAGTCATCTACCCCGGACTGAAGTCCGAGGCTTGCAGGTGGCACGATAACCACGAACAGCATCTCATACCCCCGCGTTCGGCTGGATGACGGCAGCCCGGCTTGCAATATTGCAAGCCGCGAAGTAGTCCGCAGGCCCAGAGCACCCACAGGCTACGCAACGAAAAAGCGCCTGCGTCGGACGGTTGGCCCGCTCGCCTGCCGATATGGAGTCAAGGTTTTTCTGGGCTCGGACGAAGCCTGCGGGGATGGGCGCTGCACTGGCAGCCCCGTGAGAACCGCGAAGCCCTGTTCTTCAGAACGGGGAGTCGTCACAGCGCTAGAGACCACCCCACAAGAGTTTTTGTAAAGCTAGGCGGTCAGCTCGTTACTGAGCCAATCCCTGAGCGCAAATAAGGCCTCGACCACCATTGGGTCGAAGCGCTGCTGGGTTTGGGCAGCAATTTCCCGCAAGGCTTCTTCTATGCTTCGCGCAGACCTTCCCTCCACGGCCTCTATTGCCGCGATAAAGTATTGGGCTACTTGCAGCACATGGGCAGCTCGAGGAATGCGCTCATTCGACAGCCCTTGGGATCGCTGAACCCCATCCCAGGGGCTGTGCAGGTACATCAAGATCCGTGCTGCCTCGCGCAACAGGCCTTCGGGGATCTGCACCTCCAGCGCTGGCGCCACCCGCCCCATAGCCAGCTCGAGCAGATAGCAACCAGCCTGTAAAACCTGTCGCTCCTCCGGCTGCATATTTAGCACCTGCGCCAGGCGACTGACCAGGCGAAACAGGGGGGTCTCGATCTGCAACATCCACCGGGTCGGCTCGAGCCCCGCTGCAAGCAACGGGATGCGACCCTTGCGTCGTGCTTTGTCTTTGTACATCTGGTCGTCGGCGAGGCGCCACAGGCTTTGGGGATCGCCGACCTCGGTCGGGTAAACCGCATAACCAAGGCTCACTCGCAGGTAAGTCCTATCGGAAACCCGGATCTCCTCGAGCATGGCCCGGTATCGCTCCGCGATGCGTTGTGGGCTGAGGGAACTCGAGCCCTCGATAATCAGTGCGAATTCATCGCCCCCCAAGCGGAAGGCCCGGTCGCCAGCCCTGGCCCTGGAGCGCAGCACCCCCCCCAGCCGTACCAGCAGATGGTCGGCATGCAGGTGGCCATAGGTATCGTTAATGGCTTTGAAGTCATCCAGGTCGAGCACTATCAGCACCACCACCCGACCGCTGGGCCGCGCAGTAAGTTTTTCCAGGTCGCGTTCAAAAGCCCGGCGGTTGCCCAGACCAGTCAGGGGGTCGGTATAGGCTGCCCAGGCCAGCTCACGCCGCAAAGCCCACTCGACCTGCACCAATCCAATGGCCTCGGCCAAATCGCCAAGTAGCGTCTGGGTCAGAGCGTCGGGCAACCACGGCTGGGCGCTAAAGAGAAGCAGAGCGCTGGTTTCGCTGCCACGGCGCCGAATGGGCAGCATGAACAAGCTGCACAGCCCAGCTTCTACCAGTTCCGGGTGCTGGCTGGGGTACAAGTGGTAACGGGGAATGTTCACCTGCTGGCCTTTGTGTAGCTGTTCGCTCAGCTGGCGGGTAATGGCCGCCTCCACCGGCAACCCCGCACCCCAACCCGCTTGAGCAATGGTGCGGATAGCCTGCCCTTCAAAGGCAATCAGGCGCGCCCCTTCCGCCCCTGCGAGTCGGGTGGCCTGCTCGAGAGCCTCCTGCAAGGCCAGCTCGAGCGGTTGCTCCCGTGAGGTTCGCAACAGGTCATTAATGACCGATAGCCAGAGCGACTCTCGCTGGGCCTGCTCGCGCAGGTACACCTCACGCAGAATTGGCGCAACCCCGGAGAAAAACTGCCCCACCCATTTCGCTTCGGCCTGGCCGAGGTGCTGGGCCTGTGCGTGCAGGTGCAGCACTGCCCATACCTGTTGGTCGGCAACCAGGGGTAGGGTCAGGTTGGCCGGCGGCTCCTGCAGGGCGAGCGCAGCCCCACCAGGCCTTTCCCCAAACACCCGGTACAGAATGTGTTGCTGGGTGTCTAGATGCACCGCTCCGCCCAGCCAGTCTTCTGGCGAACCCAGGCAGGCCGACTTAAGCGAAGCCTCCTGGACTTCTTCAAAGCCCTCGAGGGCTGCTCTGGGAACCCCGGCAACAGCCTGCAATCTAAAGTGGTTCGAAGCATCCCGAACCCACAAAAATGCCTGCACCTTCGGCAACTTGCGCCACAACTCCTCCAGGGCCAGCCCAAAAGCCGCCGCTGCACCACCTTTCAACAAACTGTTTATCAGCCCAGCGGGAACCGGCAGTGTCCGATTGGCTTTGGTTGCCGGGAACACTCGAGATAGACGCAAACTACGTGGGGAACGTTCTTCCATGACAATACCCTCTTCAATAATGTTTGTTTGACAACAGCGGTTAGATGCAGGAGTTTTCCTCCAGAACCGGGCCAGTTCACTGTTTGGTGGCGCTCCGTCAAGACCATTTTGTCAACCTACAACACGCGCTGTTTTGACCAACTGGGCATGGCAAGCGCATGCGGTAAAACCGATTTGGTATACCAAAATTGTTTTAGCATATCGGCATCTGCAAAACAAAGTATCCGGGCCTTGTGGCAACCGCACCACCTAAGAATATCCACGAGCACCATGTCGCCATCCTCCTGCACCGTGCCAATACTGCTTTTCGCCAAAAACTTGCTGTCAACACACATCCACCGAGCGTATCCCAAAGGGGTGCTCATCCAGAACCACCTCGAGCCGACCAGCAGCAGGAAGCGGAAGGCAGAACATCCCCCCTAAACACAGCTCCACTTCTCCTAGCAACCCCCTTTCTTGGGCCCACAAACGGGCCGTGCTCTGCGCCGGAACGGGTTTCTCCAGCTTTCTCGTCAGCAGCGACCCCTCTTCTACAACTTTTAGGCTCGCACAGGACTCACCCAGCACCGAGGTTATCTGGTGCGAGTCGATCAGCCCCAGGGCTGCGCGGCATATGGGCTCTTTGTCGAATTTCACGCCAATCTCCCTCGCATATCGCCATCGGCAAGCGATGGCAGTTTTCACCATAGAAAACTGTTTGGGGTTTAGCGGTGCATATAACCGTTACGTGAGAAGGGCAAACTTGACCGCTTCGTTCTGAACAGCACAGCAAGCGTCCGGTGGTGCGGCCAATCGTTGGTCAGGCCCATGGTCTTTGGGGCAGGCAGTGATACGATTGGTTGTGATGAACGCGGTTGCTTCCTTCGTTGGGGCCTGGCAACATGCCCCTGTGCGCGATTCCAGGCTTCTTCCCATAGTCGAAAAAGTGGAGGCAGGGGAGCGCTTGACCTTCGAAGACGGGATGGTGCTCTACCATACCCCCGACTACAACACCCTAATGCGGCTGGCCAACCGGGTGCGCGAGCGCAAGCATGGCGACAAAACCTACTTTGTACACTCGCTGCGGCTCGAGTTCACCAACATCTGTTATGTGGGCTGCACCTTTTGCGCCTTTGCCGCTAAAAAAGGTGAGGCGCGGGCCTGGGACTACAGCGTGGAGGAGGTGGTGGCTAAGGTGCGCGAGAAGTGGGAGCCCGGCCTGACCGAGCTACATATGTCCAGCGGCCATCATCCCACCCGCCCCTGGAGCTACTACCCCGAGATGGTGCGGGCCTTAAACGAGAACTTCCCCGGCATCCAGGTCAAGGCCTTTACCGCTGCAGAAATTGAGCACCTCTCGAAAATCAGTAAAAAGCCTACCCTCGAGGTGCTGCGCGAGCTCAAGGAAGCCGGCCTGGTGGCCCTGCCGGGCGGCGGGGCGGAAATCTTCGCCGAGCGGGTACGCAAGCAGATCGCCAAAAATAAGGTCAAGGCCGACAAGTGGCTGCAAATCCACCGCGAGGCCCACAGCCTGGGCATCCGCACCAACGCCACCATGCTCTACGGCCACATCGAAACCCTGGAAGAACGCCTCGAGCACATGGATCGGCTGCGCCGGCTGCAGGACGAGACCGGCGGCTTTTACAGCTTCATCCCCCTGGCCTTCCAGCCCGACGCCAACGCCCTGGCCTTCAACCTGGGCAAGACCGAGTTCACCACCGGCCTTGACGACCTGCGCAACCTGGCCATAGCGCGGCTTTACCTGGACAACTTCGACCACATTAAAGGCTACTGGGTGATGATCTCCTCCGACCTGGTACAGGTCTCGCTCGACTGGGGGGTTTCGGACATCGACGGCACCATCATCGAAGAACACATTGCCCATGCTGCAGGAGCCACCTCTCCCCTGGGGCTCTCCCGTCAAAAAATGGTGCAGCTCATTCAGGCCGCCGGACGAGTGCCGGTGGAGCGGGATGCGCTATACAACGAGCTGCGCATCTACGACCCCGCACCGCGGGCCTAGCGCCGTTTCGGCAGGTCATTCCAGAGCTTTTGTCACCGCTATGTACGTACTTGGGGTTCCCCGCTACGCCAACACCGCGCCGCTCTATCACTTTTTGGACGAAGGGGACGGGGTGGCTTTTCGCTATGGCGTTCCCACCGACCTCAACCGCTGGCTTCTGGAGGGATCGGTAGACCTGAGCCTGGTCTCCTCGTACTTCTACCTGCAAAACGCAGGCCAACTGCGCCCTCTGCCCGACTTTAGCGTGGCCGACCTGGGGCCGGTGTACTCGGTCAACCTGTTTCACCGCGCACCCTGGAGCAAGCTAAAGCACATTGCCCTGACCACCGAAAGCGCCACCTCGGTACGGCTTTTGCAGTACCTGCTTCAGGCCGATGGCATAGAGGCCCGGTACACCCCCGAGCAAGGTGGCCTGGAGCTGTTAGAGCGCTTTGATGCTGTACTGCTGATTGGCGACCGGGCCATCACCGCCTACTTTGGTCTGCTCTCGGTCATTCCCGAATCGGTGCACCAGGTGCCCAACCAAGTTGAAGGCATCCACATCAGCGACCTCTCGATGAAGTGGTTTGAGCGCACCCGGCTGCCCTTTGTGTTTGGGATCTGGGCTACCCGCAAAAACGCCCCGCCACCCCCCGACATTGTCCGTCGCCTGCGGGCAGCCCGTTCGCTAGGACTGGGCAACCTGGCCGCGGTGGCCGGCAGCGAAGCCCAGCGCCTGGGCGTTCCCGAGCGGCTGATGCAGCACTACCTGTGGAACTTCCGTTACCACCTAGAAGCCCCCGACCGGCTGGGGCTGCAGGCTTTCGCCGAGGCGGTGGGTCTGCCCTACCCCGACGACTACTGGGATGTGTAGGGCCAGCCAAGCCTGCCCCACACCAGTCAGATTTGTAACCTGGGGCATCCGAATCCCGACTAAACTACTATACTTTTTAGAGAGCAGAACCTATACTCTTATTGCGAGTGATTCGCAGTAAGAACCGGTTGTTCTGAAGTGAATCAAGCTGCTAGAAGGGGAATAAGCATGGCAAACCAACTGGAAATCCGCAACCTGCACGCTAAAATCGTGGACGGCGAAACCATCCTGAACGGGGTCAATCTGATTCTGCCCAAAGGCCAGGTACACGCCATCATGGGGCCCAACGGGGCGGGCAAAAGCACCCTGGGCAAGATTATTGCCGGCGACCCCAGCTACGAGATCACCAAAGGCGACATCCTGGTAGATGGCGAGAGCATCCTCGAGATGGAAGCCGACGAGCGTGCCCGCAAAGGGTTGTTCCTGGCTTTCCAGTACCCGGTTGAAGTGCCGGGGGTTTCCAACGCCAACTTTTTGCGCCTGGCCCTGCAAGCCAAAAAGGGTGGCGAAGTCAACATGATGGAGTTTTACGGCAAGCTGCAAAAGGCCCTACAGACCCTCGAGTGGGACGAGAGCATCCTGACCCGCTACCTCAACGACGGCTTCTCGGGGGGCGAAAAGAAGCGCAACGAGATCATGCACATGATGGTCTTGGAGCCTACCTACGCCATTCTGGACGAAACCGATTCGGGGCTGGACATCGACGCTTTGAAGGTGGTGGCCAAGGGCGTGAACGCCATGCGCGGGCCCAACTTTGGCGCACTGCTGATCACCCACTACCAGCGCTTGCTCAACTACATCGTGCCGGATGCGGTGCACGTGATGATCGATGGCCGCATCGTCACCTCGGGCGGCCCTGAGCTGGCCTTGAAGCTCGAGGAGCAGGGTTACGACTGGGTCAAGGAACTGGCCGTATCGAACTGATGGTGCGGGTTGCGCCATCAGAACCCTAGGCGCAAAGGAGCTAGTATGTCCGACAACATCCTGATTGAAGACATTGGGAATGAATACAAGTACGGCTTTGTGGACGAGGTAAAACCCGTCTGGAAGGCCGAGAAGGGGCTGAGCCGCCGCGTGGTGGAGGCCATCAGCTACCACAAAGACGAGCCCGCCTGGATGCTCGAGTTCCGCCTCAAAGCGCTGGAAATCTACCAGTCCAAGCCCGTGCCGACCTGGGGGGCCGATCTCTCGGGCCTCAACATGGACGAGATCTACTTCTACGCCAAACCCACAGAGAAGCGCGACGCCCGTAGCTGGGACGAGGTGCCGGAGGAGATTCGTCGCACCTACGAGAAGCTGGGCATCCCCGAGGCCGAGCGCAAGGTGCTGGCCGGGGTGGGGGCGCAGTACGACTCGGAGATGGTGTACCACCAGGTCAAAGAAGAGCTGCAGCGCCTGGGCGTCATCTTCGTCTCCATCGAGGAAGGGCTCAAGCACCACGAAGACCTCTTCCGCGAGTACTTCGCCACGGTGATTCCGCCGGAGGACAACAAGTATGCCGCCCTCAACAGTGCGGTCTGGTCGGGCGGGAGCTTTGTGTATGTGCCCAAGGGCGTGAAGGTAGACCTGCCTTTGCAGGCCTACTTCCGGGTCAATACCGCCGAGCTGGGCCAGTTTGAGCGCACCATCATCGTGTTGGACGAAGGCGCCGAAATGCACTACATCGAGGGCTGCACCGCCCCCACCTACACCACCGACTCCTTCCACTCCGGGGTCATCGAGATCGTGGTCAACCAGGGGGCCAAGAGCCGTTACACCACCATCCAGAACTGGTCGCACAACATGTACAACCTGGTCACCCAGCGGGCTTTGGTGAAGAAAGACGCCTACCACATGTGGCTCGACGGCAACCTGGGCTCCAAGGTGACCATGAAGTACCCCAGCAGCTACCTGGTGGAGGAAGGGGCCCGCTCGGACATCCTCTCCATCGCTTTTGCCAATACAGGTCAGCACCAGGACGCGGGCGGCAAGCTGATCTTTGCGGCCTCCCACACCGGCGGCTCCATCGTGTCCAAGAGCATCTCCAAAGGCTCGGGCCGCAGCAGCTACCGGGGCCTGATTAAGGTCTACGAAGGGGCCAAACACGTCAAGGTTAATGTGGAGTGCGACGCCCTCCTGATCAACGAGGAGTCCCGCACCGACACCTACCCCTACATGGAGATCGAAGACGACACCGCCACCGTGGGCCACGAGGCCACCGTGAGCCGCCTCAACGACGAGCAGATCTTCTACCTGCAGAGCCGGGGCCTGCCCGAGGACGAGGCCGCGGCCCTGATTGTGCGTGGGTTCATCGAGCCAGTGGCCAAGGAATTGCCCCTGGAATACGCGGTGGAGCTGAACCGCTTGATTGAGCTCGAGATGGAAGGGTCGGTGGGCTAGTATGGAATTGACCTCTACCCTTTCGCGCAACCTCGTGCTTGAGGTCTCCCAAAAACTCGGTGAGCCCCAGTGGCTTCAGGCCAAGCGCCTGGAAGCCTGGGAAACCTTTGCCAAGCTGCCCTACCCCACCACCCGCACCGAGGAGTGGAAGTACACCGACATCACCGAGGTGCCCTTCGAGGAACTGCCGCTCGAGCTTCCCAAGGGGAGCGCAAGCGAGATTCCCCAGGCGGTCAAAGAGCGTCTGGCCCAGGCCCAGCTCTCCGGCTACGCGGTCTTCGTGGGGGCCGACCTGGTGCACGTCGAACTGCCCGAAGAGCTGAAGGCCCAGGGGGTGATCTTCACCAGCCTGCACCAGGCCATCGCCCACCACCCCAGGCTGGTGGAAGAAAACCTCTTCAAGGCTGTGAACTGGCACGACCTGGTAGGCACCCAGCAAAACCGCCCCGAGAACTCCAAAATTCCTGCCCTCAACGCAGCCCTTTTCACCCACGGGGTGTTTTTGTACATCCCCAAAAATGTGGAGCTGAGCAAGCCCATAGGGGTCTTTAAGTACCTGGAGGGCGGCCATCTCTCCGGCTCGCGCACCCTGATTGTGGGGGACGTGAACAGCCAGGCGGTCTACATCGAGGAGTACATCTCGCCCGCCAAAGTAGCCCCTTCGGTGAACACATCTTCCACCGAAATCATCGTGGGCAATGGGGCCAAGGTACGCCATGCCCACATCCAACTTTTGGGTCAGGGCTTCTACCACTTCCACCGCCAGCGGGCCCACCTCGAGCGCGATGCGGCCCTCAACGACCTGGTGGTGAACATGGGGGCCTCCATCAGCCGGGCCGAGGTGCAGTCGGAGATGCTGGGGCCGGGTTCGTCCTCCGAGATGCTGGGCCTGTACTTCACCACCGGCCACGAGCACGTAGACCATTACACGCTGCAGCACCACGTGGCCGACCACGCCTATTCCGACGTGCTCTATAAGGGCGCGGCCAAAGACCAGAGCCGCACGGTATACGCGGGCTTGATCAAGGTGGAGCCGGGGGCCCAGAAAACCGACGCCTACCAGACCAACCGCAACCTGCTCCTATCGGAGGATGCCCGCAGCGACAGCGTGCCCCAGCTCGAGATTGGGGCCAACGACGTCAAGTGCTCCCACGGCTCCTCTACCGCGCCGGTGGCCCCAGAGGAACTCTTCTACCTGATGAGCCGGGGCCTCCCGCGCCACATGGCCCAGCAGATTCTGGTCAAGGGGCACATGACCGATGTGCTGACCCGAATCCCCATCGAGCCGCTGCGGCAATACATCGAGAGCATCATCGAGGAGAAGGTGCGCGTCTAGGTGCCCCACGGGAAGCTTCGACCCCCACGTTTTCCTGTTCAAACACCCATTTGCGCTTTCCGCAGGGGCCCCAGGATGGGAGAAAATCCGTAGTCGGGCAAGACCTTCGATGAGTTTATGTGGATTCCTGTTGCCAAGCTCGAGCAGTTCCAGAATGGCCGTCTGGTGGTCAA
Organism: Meiothermus cerbereus DSM 11376; assembly: GCF_000620065.1. Classification (NCBI taxonomy): domain Bacteria; kingdom Thermotogati; phylum Deinococcota; class Deinococci; order Thermales; family Thermaceae; genus Meiothermus; species Meiothermus cerbereus. The sequence goes on from NZ_JHVI01000001.1 coordinate 172,551, forward strand.
GGTCGAGGGCGAGAAAACCCCGGTGCTGTTGCTTTACACCGGCCAGGAGATTTTTGCCATCTCGGACATCTGCACCCACGACAAGAACCCGCTCTCCGATGGCCCGGTAGAAGGCGATACCATCCAATGCACCCGCCACGGCGCCAAATTCAACCTGCGTACCGGCAAGGCCACCCTGCCCGCGCCGCGTCCGGTGAAGGCCTACAAGGTTAAGCTCGAGGACGGGCAGGTCTGGCTGGAGGTATAAAGTGGCCCTCGAGGGCCACTGTTCTAGTCGGCATAGTTCCGCTGGGGCTGTGTTGAGCGGCGCACAATCAGGGCGGGTTCAAAGCGCCGGGCCCTGGGGCTGCCCTTATAGCCCCGGATGCGATCGAGCAACAGGCGGGCGGCCTCGCCCCCCATGTCCTCGATGGGCTGCGAAAGGGTGGAGAGCCCCCTGGCCTCGGTCCAGGGATGACCGTCGAAGCCCAGCAGGCGCACCTGTTCACCCAGCTCGAGGCCCTGTCGCTCGGCCTCTTCAAGAACCCCCAAAGCCAGCAGGTCGGCCCCGGCGAAAATGTTGTAGGGCGGTTTGGACTGCCGCATAAAGTGCTGCAAGGCCAGCCGCCCACCCTCGGCAGAAAAGCGCGACACAAATACGTGTGAATCGGGCAGCTTCCGGCCAGCCCGCTTTAGCCCATCTCGGAACCCAGCGACACGCTCCTGCCCTACGGTATGGCGCATGACCTCATCGAGCTCTTCCTGCATCTGAATGGCAAATAGCTCACCAGGAAATTGCGCCAGGTGCTGGGCCGCCATCTGCCCCCCCAGGTAGTTGTCGACGTAGGCCGAGTCGTAACGAGGGCTGTAGGCATCTACCAGCACCACAGGACGCTCGGTAGGGAATCTCTGGTCGGGCAGCAGGTGGGCCAGGCCCTGCGAGGCTACCAGCAACCCATCGGTCTGGTACGCCAGCGAGCGGCTCTCCAGGTAACGCTGCAAGCGTTGGGGTGAGAAGATGGGGAAAAGGGCAATCTCGTAGCGCTCTTCACTCAAAACCTGCTCAATGCCCTCGAGCAGTCGGTTATAAAACTCAGTGGAGATTACCGGAAGGATGAGCGAAATGGTGTAGCTACGCCCCCCAGCAACCCGCCGCGCGTGGGGGTTGGGGCTATAGCCAAGACTGGCCATGGCCGCCAGCACGCGTTCTCGCGTCGCAGGACGCACCGAAGGGTGGTTGTTGAGTACTCGGCTGACCGTACCGATCCCCACCTTGGCAAGGTAGGCGACTTCGTGGATGGTAGGTTTACGTTTGGCCACGTCAGGTTCCTTTTATGTTTGGAAGCGCTTTCTTTAGTAAGCCAAACACAGTCTACCACACAATCCAAACCGGAAAATTGCCGCGCCAGGAGTTCACTGTTGCTTCCCCTCGGCTGGGCTGCCGCTGGCGAAAAGCACGGTAGCATAAAGGCAGTCTATGGATTTGCTTTGGGTGGTGCTGGCCTATCTGGTGGGTTCGCTTAGCTTTGGGCGCATTGTGGGCGCCATCAGAGGTATCGACCTGGCCGAACGCGACACCCCCGGCGCCAGCGGCACCTGGCGGCAGCTGGGGCCTGCTTGGGGGGTGCTGGTGGCCGTGGCAGACATTGCCAAGGGAAGTCTGGTGGCCTATTTGAGCGGGTTTCTGCAAACCCCCTGGGCTTTGCCGCCGATGGGCGCAGCGGTGGTGGCGGGGCATAACTGGCCTCTGTACTTCGGCTTTCGTGGGGGGGGCGGCATCGCACCCACCCTAGGTTTTTTCGTCTTTTTATATCCCATCATCACCTTAGTGGCAGTGGCGCTTGGTCTGGCTGTAGCGGGCCTGTACTGGCAACTGTACTGGAAAAGCCATCGGCAAAGCTGGTATCCCCTTCCCGTAGGCGCCCTGGTGGGGTATGCCTATGCGTTAATTGCTTTTTGGCCCACTGGAATCGGGTTCTGGGCTTTTCTGCTGGTAAGCGCAACTGTGGCCTTGCGGGGCCTGCGAATGGCCAGAAGTGGCCGCTGATATGAACCCGTCAAAGCCGCTTTGTCGGCTGAATGCGTGCGACCATCCAACCCATGTTTGGTAGCAGTAGAAAAGGTTTCTTATGGGCAATTGCGCTGTTCGCCTGAGCGGGCCAGCGAAAGGTATCCCTTGCTAAACTGGCTGATGTGCGGATTGTATTTGCCGAAAACCTCGAGTACACCCTGGGGGCCCGCGACCTGCTGGCGGGGGTGAACCTGGAATTGCGCCACGGCGACCGGCTGGCCCTGGTGGGGGCCAACGGCTCGGGTAAAACCACCCTGATGTGCCTGTTGGCAGGGAACCTCGAGCCCAGCGCAGGTCGCATCCACCGTACCGAGGGGGTGCACCTAGAGCTTTTGCCCCAGGACCCTCAGTACAGCCCCTCCGACACCGTGGAGTCGGTGCTAAAGCGGGGGTTTGCCCGGGTGCAGGCTATGGAAGCCGAACTGGCCCAGCTCGAGGGCCGCCTGGCCGACCTCGAGGTCTACCACCACTGGGAAGTGCTGCACGAGCGCTATCAGGCCATTGGCGGCTACCAGCAGCGGGCCCGCTACAATGCAGTGCTCAAGGGTTTGCGCTTCGAGGGGCGCGAGCAGGAGAAGGCCAGCGTCCTCTCGGGCGGCGAGGCCCGGCGGCTGGCCCTGGGGGCGCTGCTCTTATCGGGGGCGGATGCGCTGTTGCTGGATGAGCCCACCAACCACCTCGACCTCGAGATGACCGACTGGCTGGTGGATTTCTTGCAGTCGTTTGGGGGGGCCACCGTCACGGTTTCGCACGACCGGCGCTTCCTCGACCGGGTGACCCAGCGGGTGGCCTGGTTGCGTGGTGGGCAAATCAGGCTGTACGAAGGCAACTACTCGGCCTTTCGCCACGAGCGCGCCCTAGAGGAAGAACAGGAAGCCCGCGAATACGCCCACTGGCTCAAGGAGAAGGAACGGCGCGAGGCCATTCTGGAGCAGGCCCAGCGCTGGGCCCACAGCAGCGCCAAACACGCCCGCCGCCTGCACAGTCTGGAAGCCCGTCTGGCGCAGTTCATGCAGGAGGCCATGGCCGCGCCCGATGCGAACGACCCCACCCTGCAGATTCGCTTCCCCCTCGAGCAGCCAGCAACGGCTGAGCGGGTTTTGGAGGGCTGGGAGCTGCAAAAAACCCTCGGGGGACGCCCACTTTTTTACATTCCCCACCTGCTGGTGCGAAAAGGCGAGCGCATCGCCCTGATTGGCCCCAACGGGGCCGGCAAGACCACCCTGCTCAGGGTGCTTTTGGGCCTGCTTCCTTCCGACCACCCGGCGGGGCGGGTTAAAACCGGGCCAGGGGTACGGGTGGGCTACTACGACCAGAAGCTCTCCGGCTTCGACCCCCAGCTTACCCTGTTCGAAACCCTCTACCGGATGCTGGGCGAAAAAGCCCATGCCGCTTTGGGGGCCTGGAGGTTTCCCTACGATGCCCAGTTCAAGCAAGTCGAGCACCTTTCGGGCGGCGAGCGGGCCCGGCTGGCTTTGCTCTCGCTCTCCTTGCAGCAGGCCAGCCTGCTGGTCCTGGACGAACCCACCAACCACCTCGACCTGGAAACCGTGGAGGCCCTCGAGCAGGCCCTTCTGAGCTACACCGGCACGTTGATTCTGGTATCGCACGACCTGGCCTTTCTGGATAAGCTCGCCAGCCGAACCTGGCACGTTTACGCCGGTCATTTTGTGGATTACCCCGGCCCCCCCAGCGAGTACCTCGAGCGCCGCAAAGCCGAGGTGGTGCCCAAAAGCCCCGAGCGCCCCGCCGCCCAAAACATTGGCCAGCCCGCAAGCAAAACCGCAGGCAGGGTCAAGGGCCGCTGGCACCTCGAGCGCGAGAAGGAGCGGCTGGAAGCCGAGATAGCCGAACTCGAGGCCCAGCTTCAGGCGGTGTTGAGCAAAGCCAACGAACCCAGCTTGCACCACCTCGAGTACGCCCGCATCGCCGAGGAACAAGGGCGGCTCGAGGCCCTCCTCGAGCAGGCTTTTGCCCGCTGGGCCGAGGTGACGGAGCAGCTCGAGGCCGGATAGGTCTCAACCCAGGCTGCCCCTGGATTGTCCTAGCACAATCGGGCAACTTGTATCTTTTCCCCGTCTTGGCCCTGTGCATATAATGCCCTCCATCACAAAGGAGAGCGTATGGGGGTGCGGGTCAAGCTGCGGCATGACAAACATATGGCTTTATACCGCCATATCGCCGAGGAGTTCCGCACCCGCATTGCCAAGGGCGAGCTCCCCCCCGGTACTAGGCTGCCCACGGTACGGGCCCTGGCCCGCGAGGTGGGCACCACCCGTCTCACCATCCACAACGCCTACCGGGAACTGCAAAGCGATGGGCTCATCGAGTCGGTGGTGGGGCGGGGTACCTTTGTGAGTTCACAAGCCCGGCCCACCGCCGCACTCAGCTTTGGCGAGCGGTTGGAGCCCGACTTGGTGCTCTCCGACCTGCACCGCCTGCAGCACGCCCGGGTGCTGCACAACCTGGCCCTGGCCACCGCCGACCCGGCATTGTTTCCTTACCAGGCCTTCTGGGCCTGTCTGGAGGGCCTGAAGCCCTTAGCCCAGGAGGTTTTTGGCTACGGCTCGCTGATGGGCGAGCCCGAGCTTCGGGTGGCCCTGAGCGAACTGCTGGAGCAGCGGGGCGTCGGGGCCGACCCCCAGGAGGTGCTGGTTACGGTAGGGGGGTTGCAGGGGCTGGCCCTGGTCTGCCGGGCCCTGGCCGAACCGGGCGAGGAGGTCTTGCTGGAAGAACCCACCTACCTGGGCCTGCTGGGCATTCTCAAACAGTTTCGCCTCAAGCCCCTGCCCGTGCCGCTCGACCCCCAGGGCCCCCGGCTGGAGGTGCTCGAGGCACTTTTGAAGCGCCACCGTCCGCGCTTTTACTACACCATTCCCAGCTACCACAACCCCACCGGGCTGCGCTTCCAGGAAGCCCGGCTTCAGGGGCTGCTCGAGCTGGCCCGAACCTACGGCTTTACCCTGGTGGAAGACGACACCCTGGGCCTTCTGTCCTACGAAAAGACCCCCCCTACCCCCCTGCTGGCCCTGGCCCAGCGCATGGGTCTGGAGGCCCGGGTGGTGCATCTGGCCAGCCTCTCCAAAGTGCTGATGCCGGGCCTGCGCATCGGCTACCTGGTCGCCCCACCGGAGTTGCTCGAGCGCTTCATCTCCTTGCACAACGTCTCCGACATCACCGGCCCTCCGCCCCTCTTGCAACGGGCCACGGCCCAGTTTGTCCGTCAGGGAGGGCTGAAGCAGCACCTAAAGCATGTTTTGCCCACCTACCAGAAACGCCGGGACGTACTGCTACAGGCCCTGGAACGCCATATGCCCGCGGAGGTGTCCTGGAGCCATCCGGAGGGAGGATTTTCCTGCTGGGTGAGCCTGCCTCGGCTTTTTTCCAACCTCGAGCTGCACCACCAGGCCCTGGCCCAGGGGGTGGCCATCACCCCCGGCGAGGCTTTTTTAGTACAGGCCGACCAGACCATGCACTTTCGCCTGTGCTTTGGAGCTCAGACCGCCGAGGGCCTGGAGGAGGGGGTGAAAGAACTGGCCAAACTCATCGGTGCACGGGTTTTACACGAGCAGGCTTGAAGCGAACTGGCGGGAGGTGGTTCAGCTATGGAAAACAAACCCAAAGAGGTGCGCGGGGCGCACTATGTAGACGTAGACAACACCTATCTGGAAAAGCGGCGCTTGCGCAAGAGTGCAGGCTGGGTGCTTTTGTGGGGCCTGGGGGTGGGGGCGGTCATCTCGGGCGACTTCTTCGGCTGGAACTTCGGGCTGGCCGCCGGGGGCTTCGGAGGCCTGTTGCTGGCGACAGTGGTCGTAGCCATCATGTACGTCACCATGGTGCTTTCTATCGCCGAGCTCTCTACGGCTCTGCCCCATGCGGGGGGCTTCTACTCTTTTACGCGCAACGCCTTTGGCCCCAACTGGGCCTACCTGAACGGGGTCACCGACCTGATCGAGTACGTGATTACCCCGGCGGTGATTGTGGTGGGCATCGCCGGTTATATGAACGCCCTGATCCCCGGCGTACCAGCCTGGATCTGGTGGGCGGCCTTCTACGCCCTCTTTGTGGGTATAAACATCCGTGGTACCGCCCTGACGCTACGGGTCTCGCTGATCGTAACCCTGCTGGCGCTGGGGGTGCTGGTTTTCTTCTACGTTGCGGCGGGCTTCTCCGGCGCGTTTAGCTGGGACAAGGTTTTCAACATCGCGCCGCAAGAGGGGGGCTCGAGCTTCCTCCCCTTTGGCTGGTATGGGGTTTTTGCCGCGCTGCCCTTTGCCATCTGGTTCTACCTGGCCATCGAACAGCTTCCCCTGGCCGCCGAGGAGTCGCACGACGTGGTGCGGGATATGCCTAAAGCCCTCATCCTGGGCATCATCACCCTATTGGTGCTTTCAGTGCTAACCCTCATCCTCAACACCGGTGTAGCAGGTGCCAAGGAAGTGGGCGAGTCGGATGCTCCTTTGGAACTCGGCTTTAAGGCGGTATTTGGGGACGCCGCCACCAGCACCTTCCTAACCCTAATTGCCATCACCGGCCTGGTGGCCAGCTTCCACGCCATCATCTACGCCTACGGGCGGCTGATCTTTGCCCTTTCGCGGGCTGGCTACCTGCCCACCGGGCTGTCCATCGTGAGCCGCTACCACACCCCGCATTTTGCCCTGGTTCTGGGCGCGGTGGTGGGCTTCTTGATGTGCGTGCTGATCAGCACCTTTTCCGACAGCGTGGGGGCCGCCCTGCTCAATATGGCCGTTTTTGGTGCGGTGATCTCCTACGCCATGGTGATGTTCGCCTACATCCGCCTGGCCCGTTCCCGCCCCGACCTGCCCCGCCCCTACAAAAGCCCTTTGGGCGTACCGGGGGCCTGGGTGGGCGCGATTCTGGCCCTGATTTGCCTGGGCGCCACCTTTGCGGTGGAAAGCTACCGGCCTGGGGTGGTGGGCACGGCGGTTTTTGTGGTGCTGATGATGGCCTACTACTGGTTCTACAGCCGCTTCCGCCTGGTGGCCCAGGCCCCCGAGGAAGAGGCCGCTCTGATCGCAGAGGCCCAGCGGGAGATTCGCTAAACCCTAGGAGGTACAGATGGCGGAAAACGCCGCAGGAAATCTCAGTTGGCTGGCTCAAAAGGTAAACACAGGCGAGATTGATACGGTTCTGGTGGGCTTCCCCGACCACTACGGGCGGCTGATGGGCAAGCGCTTTGAGGCCGAGTACTTTCTGGAGGAAGTGGCCCAGCACGGCACCCACGGCTGTGACTACTTGCTTACCACCGACATGGAGATGGAGCCGGTGCAGGGCTACCGCTTTGCCAACTGGGAGCTGGGCTATGGCGACTTTCACCTGGTGCCCGACCTGGCCACTCTGCGGCCTGCGAGCTGGCTCGAGAAGAGCGCTATTGTGCTATGCGACCTCGAGGACGAGCGCAGCCATAGCCTGATTGAAGTGGCCCCCCGCACCATGCTCAAACGGCAGCTCGAGCGGGCCAGGGCCCTGGGCTACACCGTGAAGGCGGCCTCGGAGCTGGAGTACTACCTCTACCGGGTCTCCTACCGCCAGGCCCAGCAGCAGGGATACGCCGGGCTCGAGCCCGCCGGGTACTACCTGGAGGACTACCACCTGCTGCAGGGCACCCGCGAGGAGCCCTTTACCCGCGCGGTGCGGCAACACCTGAAGGCCTCGGGCATCCCGGTCGAGAACTCCAAGGGGGAGTGGGGGCTGGGCCAGCACGAGGTGAACGTGCGCTACGCCGAGGCCCTGGAGATGGCCGACCGGCACGTCCTCTTCAAGCAGTGTCTGAAAGAGGTGGCCGAGACCATGGGCCTCTCGCTGACCTTTATGGCCAAGCCCCACCACGGCCAGGCGGGTTCTTCCTGCCATATCCATCTCTCGCTATGGAAGGACGGCCAGAACGCCTTTGCGGGCGAGGAAGAATACGGGCCGGTGCGGGGCTCCGAGGTCTTCGGGCAGTTTCTGGCTGGCTGGATAGCGCACATCCCCGACTTCATGCCCTTCTACGCCCCCACCGTCAACAGCTACAAGCGCTACGAGGACGGCTCCTGGGCCCCCACCCGGCTGGCCTGGAGCTACGACAACCGCACCGCCGGGTTCCGCGTGGTGGGGCGGGGGGCTTCGTTGCGCATCGAGTGCCGGATTGGGGGGGCCGACCTGAACCCCTACCTGGCCCTCACCGCCGCGCTGGCCTCGGGCCTCGACGGCCTGGAACAGGGCCTCACCCCGCCCCCCATCTTCCAGGGCGACATCTACCAGGCCCGCCACCTGCCGCGCGTACCCTACACCCTGGGTGAGGCCGCAGAGGGGTTTGCCAGTAGCGCTTTTGCCAAAGCCACCCTGGGCGAGGCCGCCCACGAGCACTACACCCACTTCTTCCGAAGTGAGTGGCAGGCCTATAACCGGGCCGTAACCGACTGGGAACGCAAGCGGTATTTCGAACGAATTTGAGGGAGGTTCAAGGTGCAACTAGCCGACAAGGTAGCTCTAATTACCGGTGCCGCCAGCGGAATTGGCCGCGAGGCCGCGTTGCTCTTCGCCCGCGAGGGGGCCAAGGTGGTGGCGGTGGATCTCTCCGAAAAAGGCCAGGAAACCGTGGAGGTCATCCAAAGCGCCGGCGGCCAGGCCCACTTCGTGCAGGCCGACGTGTCCAAGGCCCAGGACGCTGAACGAATGGTGTCCGAGGCCGAGCGGGTCTTTGGGCGGCTCGAGATTCTCTTCAACAATGCAGGCATCTCCCACGCCGAGGACGACGACGCCATCCACACCAGCGAGGCGGTCTGGGATCTGACCTTTGCGGTCAACGTAAAAGGGGTGTTCCTGGGCTGCAAGTACGGCATCCCGGCTTTGCGCCGGGCCGGGGGCGGCAGCATCATCAACACCGCTTCCTTTGTGGCCTTTATGGGGGCCGCTACCCCCCAGCTGGCCTACACCGCCAGCAAGGGCGCGGTGCTCTCCATGACCCGCGAGCTGGCGGTGATTCACGCCCGCCAGGGCATCCGGGTCAATGCGCTGTGCCCGGGGCCCTTGCAGACCGAGCTCTTGATGAAGTACCTGGACACCCCCGAAAAGCGCCAGCGCCGGCTGGTGCATATCCCCATGGGCCGCTTCGGCCAGGCTGCCGAGATTGCCCAGGCCGCTTTGTACCTGGCCAGCCCGGCCTCTTCCTTCATGACCGGAGCAGCCTTGCTGGTGGATGGGGGCATCACCGCCGCCTACGTCACCCCGGAGTGAGGCCATGGCGATTCAGCGAACCATCAGCCCCGTAGACGGGCGCATTTACGTGGAACGAAGCCTGGCCGGGCCAGAGGAACTCGAGCAAACCCTGGCCCGCGCCTCCCGGGCCCAAAAAGCCTGGGCCCAGACCCCCCTGGACGAGCGGCTGGCCATCGTGCAGCGCATGGTCGAGGTCATGCTGGGGGCGGTGGAGGCGGTGGCCGAGGAGCTCACCTGGCAGATGGGCCGGCCCATCCGCTACAGCCCCAAGGAGATTCAGGGCGGGTTTGCCGAGCGGGCCCGCTACATGGCCCGCATCGCCCCGTCAGCCCTACAGGACATCCCCGCCGAAGCCCTGCCGGGCTTCACCCGCTTCATCCGGCGCGAACCGCTGGGGGTGGTGCTGGTGCTGGCCCCCTGGAACTACCCCTACCTGACCTCGGTCAACACCATCGTGCCGGCCATCCTGGCCGGAAACGCGGTGGTGCTCAAGCACTCCGCCCAGACCCCCCTGGTGGCCGAGCGCTACGCCTGGGCCTTCCAGGAGGCCGGGCTGCCGGAGGGGGTATTTCAGTACCTGCACATGGACCACGACCTCACCGCCCAGGCCATCGCCGACCCGCGGGTGGCCTTTGTGGCTTTTACCGGTTCGGTGGCAGGGGGCCGTGCGGTCGAAAGGGCAGCAGCCGGGCACTTCAAGGGGGTGGCCCTCGAGCTCGGCGGCAAGGACCCGGCCTATGTGCGGCCCGACGCCGACCTCGAGTACAGCGTGGTCAACCTGGTGGATGGGGCCATGTTCAACTCGGGCCAGTCCTGCTGCGGGGTGGAGCGCATCTACGTGCACGAATCCCTCTACCAGCCCTTCGTGGAGGCTTTTGTGGCCGAGACCCTAAAGCTCAGGCTGGGCAACCCCTTAGACCCCGAGACCACCCTGGGCCCCATGGTACGCACCGAGGCCGCCGAGTTCGTACGGGGCCAGATTGCCGAGGCCATCGCCCAGGGGGCGAAGGCCCTGATTGACCCCAAAGCCTTTCCCGCCGATGCCCCCGGCACCCCCTACCTGGCCCCCCAGGTGCTGGTGAACGTAAACCACCAGATGCGGGTGATGGTGGAGGAGAGCTTTGGCCCGGTGGTGGGCATCATGCCGGTTAAAAGCGACGAGGAGGCCCTTGCCCTCATGAACGACTCCCCCTACGGCCTCACCGCCTCCATCTGGAGCAAAGACGAAGGGGCCGCGCTCCAGCTTGGGACGGGCCTCGAGACCGGCACGGTCTTCCTCAACCGCTGCGACTACCTCGACCCGGCCCTGGCCTGGACCGGGGTCAAGGAGTCGGGGCGGGGCTGCTCGCTCTCGCTGTTGGGCTACGAGCAGCTCACCCGGCCCAAGTCGTATCATTTGCGTAAGCTATGAGGCTCGCCGTACTGGTCTGCGACGAACCCCCGGCAGGTCTGGAGGGGATCGCTGGCGATTATCCGGCCATGTTCGAGCGGCTGCTGGGCCAGACCCTCACCCCCTTCGACGTGCGGGCAGGGCAGTATCCGGCCCGGGTGGAGGACTTCCAGGGCTACCTGATTACAGGCTCGAGGGCCTCGGTCTACGACCCTCTGCCCTGGATTCCCCCTTTAGAGGCGTTTGTGCGGGCGGTAGCGGCTTCCTCCAGCAAGCTGGTGGGGGTGTGCTTCGGCCACCAGATGATCGGGCAGGCCCTGGGGGGGCGGGTGGAGCGCTGGCCTTTGGGCTGGGGGGTGGGGGTGCACCGCTTCTCGGTCTACCGGATGGCCCCCTGGATGGAGCCCCCCCTACAGGAATTGCAGCTCATCCTCTCCTGCCAGGATCAGATCACCGTGCTGCCCCCTGGGGCGGTGGTGCTGGGCGGCAGCGCCTTCAGCCCCCATGCTTTCATCCAGGTGGGGGCCAACGTACTGGGCCTGCAGCCCCACCCAGAGTTCCCTAAAGCCTTCGCCGAAGCCCTGCTGGAAGAGCGGCGCCTTCGGGTGGGGCCGGAGCGCTACGCCGAGGCCAAAGCCAGCTTTGCCCTCGAGCCCAGCGCCAAGGAGGTGGCGAGCTGGATTCGGAATTTTCTCGCTACCGGGCCTTCTTAAAGCAGTACCCCCCCTTCGACGCGCTTAGCGAAGCCGACTGGGCGGGGCTCGAGGGGGCCCTGGTCATCTGCCAGTTTGCCCCCGGGACGGTGATCCTCGAGCCCAGCCAGACCGAGGCCGAAGGCCTGTATGTGGTCTACCAGGGTGCGGTACGGCTGGAACAGGACGGACAGGCGGTGGCCTGGCTCGAGCCCGGCGAGGCCTTTGGCTACCCTTCCCTGCTGGGTCAGCAGCCCCCCAGCCTTACCGTGCGGGCCGAGGGTGAGACCGCCTGTTTGCGCCTAAGCAAGGAGGCCTTCCGTGGGCTGCTGCAAAAACCCAGCTTCGCCCTTTTCTTTAGCGCCCGGCTGGCCGAGCGGCTGCGGCTGTTGCAGCCTATGGCCCTGAACCTGCCTGACCTGGGGCAGCCCGCAGGTGAGGCAGCCGAGGCCGGGGTATGGCTCGAGCCCGCGGCCACCGTGGCCCAGGCCGCCCGCCTGATGCGCGAACGGGGCGTGAGCGCCTTGCTGCTTTGGGAGGGCGAGCGGCTGGCCATCCTCACCGACCGTGACCTGCGCAACCGGGTGCTGGCCGAAGAGCGGCCCTACCACACGCCAGCTTCCACCGTAGCCAGTAGCCCGGCCAAAACCCTGCCCGCCAGCACCCCCCTCCACGAAGCCCTGCTCTTCATGGAGCAGCAGGGCATCCACCACCTGCCCCTCACCCAGCAAAGCCACGTGGTGGGCCTCCTGACCGACCGGGCCTTCCTGCGGCGCTGGCTCCAGACCCCCCTGGCCCTGCTCAAGCGGCTTACCGAGGAAGACCACCAAGGCATACTGCTGGATTACCGCCAGCAGCTCGAGGCCATCGTGCAGCAGATGTTTGCCGCGGGGTTTGCGGTGCAGGCCATCACCCGCCAGGTAAGCCTCCTGAACGACGCCCTGACCCGCACGCTTCTGAGGCGCGCCGAGCGAAACCTGGGGCCCCCGCCCTGCCCCTATGCCTGGCTGGCCCTGGGCTCCGAAGGCCGCACCGAGCAGGCTTTGCTCACCGACCAGGACAACGCCCTGGCCTACCAGGAACCAGCCGCCAGCAACTACTTCCAGGCCCTGGCCCAACAGGTGTTGGAGGGGTTGTTGCAAGCCGGCTTCCCCCCCTGCCCCGGGGGCTTCATGGCCGACCGCTGGTGTTTTTCCCTGGCCGAATGGGAGGCCCGCTTCGAGCAGTGGCTGGCCGTTCCCGAGGGCGAGGGCCTGCTGGAAGCCCAGATATTCCTCGACTTTCGCAGCATTGCCGGAGGGCTTTCCCTCGAGCCCCTGCAGCACCGCCTGCGCCGGGCCTCTAAAAACCGGCCTTTCCTCACCGCGCTGGCCCGCTCAGCCCTGGTCTTTACGCCCCCCCTGGGCCTCCTGGGCCGCATCCGCTTCGAAGAAGGCACGGTCAACCTCAAGAAGGGGGGCCTGGCGGCCATCGTGGGGCTGGCGCGGGTGTATGGCCTCGAGGCCAGCAGTCTGGCCCGCCCCACCCTCGAGCGCCTGCGGGCCGCCGCCCAGGCCAGGGTGATTCCCCAGGAGGAGGCCGAAGACCTTGGCGAAGCCTTTTTGTTTTTGTCCCACCTCCGCCTGCGCCACCAGCTCCTGGCCCTGGCCCAGGGCCAGCCCCCCACCAACCGGGTGGCCCAGGCCGCCCTCAGCCCCCGCGAGCTACAGGTGCTGCGCCAGGTCTTTTTGCGGGTGCGCCAGGCCCAGCAGACCCTGGCCGCGCGGTTCAGGCTGCAGGTGCTTTAGGGAATCTCTGACGATCTGGACGCAAAAAACCGATAGCGGTTGCCCGCTACCGGCCCAATGCTTACAAGAAATCCGCTTGATCTGTTCTGATTTTTGAGGCCCCCACCTGAAGCGCGGGTAACAACAGCCCGAAAAACGATGGTGCTCCAGCAATTCCTAACGAAACGATTCAAGCGGGGTTCATATGAGCTGTTGCGAGACTTGGCAGAACGCTTCGGGTGGGGTTCATATCAGTGGAACTGGGCTTCCTCGGTCGAACCCGCCAGGGCCGCGGTGGAGGCCTGTCCGGCGGTGATGGCCATCAGCACCTCGTCGAAGTAGCCCGCACCCACCTCGCGCTGGTGTTTGACCGCGGTAAAGCCTTCTTTCTCGGCGGCGAACTCGAGCTGCTGCAGCTCCACGAAGGCGCTCATGCCGCGCTCCTTGTAGCCTTTGGCCAGCTCGAAGGTGCGGTAGTTGAGGTTGTGCCAGCCAGCCAGGGTGATGAACTGAAACTTGTAGCCCATGGCCCCCAGCTCCCGCTGGAACTTGGCGATGGTCTCGTCGTCGAGGTTTTTCTTCCAGTTGAAGCTGGGCGAGCAGTTGTAGGCCAGCATCTTGTCCGGATACTCGGCATGCACCGCCTCGGCAAACTTGCGGGCAATCTCCAGGTCGGGGGTGCTGGTCTCCATCCACAATAAGTCGGCGTAGGGGGCATAGGCCAAAGCGCGGGTAATGCAGGCCTCGAGGCCGTTGCGTATGCGATAAAAGCCCTCGGGGGTGCGCTCACCTTCTTTCACAAAGGGCTTGTCGCGCTCGTCAATGTCGCTGGTGAGCAGGGTGGCGGCTTCGGCGTCGGTACGGCAGATGATGATGCTGGGAACCCCCATCACATCGGCAGCCAGACGGGCCGCATTTAGGGTGCGGATGTGCTGCGAGGTAGGGATCAGCACTTTGCCCCCCAGGTGCCCGCACTTCTTTTCACTGGAAAGCTGGTCTTCCCAGTGCACCCCGGCCGCGCCCGCCTCGATCATGCTTTTCATCAGCTCGAAGGCGTTCAGGGGCCCGCCAAAACCGGCCTCGGCGTCGGCCACAATGGGGGCGTACCAGTAGCGGTCGGTTTTGCCCTCGCTGCGCTCGATCTGGTCGGCCCGCATGAGGGCATTGTTGATGCGGCGCACCACCTGTGGCACCGAGTTGGCCGGGTAGAGCGACTGGTCGGGGTAGGTTTGCCAGGCCAGGTTGGCGTCGGCGGCCACCTGCCAGCCCGAAAGGTAGATGGCCTCGAGGCCAGCCTTCACCATCTGCACCGCCTGGGCTCCGGTGTAGGCCCCAAAGGTGTTCACGTAGGGGCGGGTGTGCAAGAGCTCCCACAACCGAAGGGCCCCCACCTTGGCTAAGGTCTGCTCGGGCAGAAGGCTGGGGCGCAGGCGCACCACATCTTCGGCGGTATAATCGCGCTGAATGCCTTTCCAGCGGGGGTTGGTTTCCCACTCGCGGCGAAGCTTTTCGGCTTCCAGTTTCATTTCGGGGGACAGTTTGGACATCGCAATTCCTCCTGCTTTGAGTATGGCCTGGGTTGCAGGAATCCGAAGGGTGTATATCAAGCAGAACGACACTTACAAAAACGTGTACAACTTATTTGAGTACACGCCAAATAGGTTACACAAAAGTGTAGCTAGCCCTCTGAGCGCAAACCGGGTTTGCAGAACTGGCGCTCTGATAATCATCAGCTTACTATCGGGTGCAGATTTTTGACCTGGGGCTGGTAGGATGAGGGACATGGACTGGGCAGTTCTACAAACACTGCACTACAGCCTGCGGTATGCCGGACACACAGCAGGCGAGCAGCGTCTGACCCTCGAGCCCCGCCGGGATGGCCTGCGGGTGGTGCTCGAGGCCAACGTAGAGCTACCGCTGCCCAAAACCCGTCAACGCTGGGAGAGTGAGCTAGACCGCCAAGGGCTGCCCCGCCGCTACCGCGAGCGGGTGGAAGGCAATGGAGCCCGGGTTATGGAGGTGGAGTTTTCCCGCGAGGAGGGCCTGGTCACAGTCAGTCAGGGCAGGGACGACTTCGCCATGCCCTATCTAGCCGAGATGCACGACCCCCTCTCGCTGATTTTGGCCGTAGGAGCGCTCAACATCGAGGTAGGTCAGGTAGAAAAGTTTGCCCTGGTGGGGGGGCGGGCCTATGTCGAACGCCTGCCCGACCAGACCATCGAGGTAGAGGTAGAAGGCCAGAAGAAAGCGCAAAGCGTGCGGGTCTACCGTTTGCGCCCAGGCCTTAGCCTGCTTTATTTTGATCAGGAGGGCTATCCCGTGCGCCTCACGCAGAAGGTGGGCGAACACGTTTTTGAGGCCGACTTGGTTCAGGTACAGCGCCTCGAGGCCGGTCAGCGCTTACAACCGCTGGAGCGCAGCCAGGAGGCTAACCCGCGCAACTCGAGCCGCCCTCGAGTGGTCTCGGGAGAGCCCCCCAAGGCCAGGGTGGTGTCCGGTGAACCCCCCAAAGAGCAAAATGGAGCCTCGAGGCGGCGACGGCGGCGCAGGCGTTATAGCTAAAGCCAGGCGGGCGGTGATGACCAATGACAAAAGGGCATGCGCCTCGGCAACCTGGAGCAAAAACCCACGACGGTGGCGGGTGGACGCTTTTTAACGTGAATAGATGAAAAGGGCCCCTTATGATCAAAACCCCTGAGGAAATCCGCGAGCATTTCAAGAACCGCCGTATGACGGTGGAGTACGGCGATGCGCTAGAAACCGTGCGGTCGATTTTGCATCAGGTGGAGCACGAGGGCGATGTAGCCCTGCAGCGCATTAGCCTGGCGATCGACGGGCAGCCGGTGGAGGAAATTCCCAAGCGGGCCTGGCGCGAAGCCTACGAGAACCTGGATGCTGATTTACGCGACGCCCTCGAGACCGCCAAAGAGCGCATCGAAGCCTTCTACCGACGGGAGCCGGTGGGCGGGTTCCTGGAAGCCGGAGCCGACGGGGTGCTGGGCCAGCTGGTGTACCCGCTGGATCGGGTAGGGGTGTATGTGCCGGGGGGGTCGGCACCGCTGCTTTCCACCGTTTTGATGACTGCGGTTCCCGCCAAGGTTGCAGGCGTGGGCGAGATTGTGCTGGCTTCCCCTCCTCGAGTGCATCCAGGCATTCTGGCCGCGGCCTGGGTGGCTGGCGCCGACCGCCTGTTTGCCATGGGCGGGGCCCAGGCCATTGCCGCGCTAGCCTACGGCACCGAAACGGTACCCCGGGTCGACAAGATCATGGGCCCGGGCAACCGCTACGTGGTGCTGGCCAAGCGCGAGGTATATGGAGCCGTGGGCATGGAGGGCCTGCCAGGGCCCACCGAAACCCTCATCATCGCCGATGCCTCCGCCGACCCCAAGCTGCTGGCCGCCGACCTGCTGGCCCAGGCCGAACACGGCCCCGACTCCGAAGCCTGGCTACTCTCGTCGTACCGGGAGCTGCTGGAACGCGTAGAGGAGGAGCTTCAGCGCCAGCTGGCCGACCTACCCAGGGCCAGCATCGCCCGCCAGGCCCTCAAGCGAAGTGGGCTGGTACAGGTAGAAAACCTGGAGCAGGCCCTCGAGCTGGCCAACCTGTACGCGCCCGAGCACCTTTGCCTCTCGGTACACGACCCCCTGGCGGTGCTGGGGCAGGTACGCAACGCCGGAGGGATTTTTCTGGGCGAGCATTCCTGCGAGGCCCTGGGCGACTACATCGCGGGCCCCAGCCACGTAATGCCCACAAGCGGCACAGCCCGCTTTGGGGGCGGGCTATCCCTGCGGGATTTCCTCAAGGTGATCCCGGTGGTGGGCCTGAACCAGGAAGCGGCCCGTCGCCTTGCCACACTCGGGGCACGCATGGCCCGCGAGGAGGGACTGGAGGCCCACGCCAGGGCCCTGGATCGCAGAAGCAAAGGGTAGCCGGCTGGTTGGGTCTGGTTCCCCCTATTCGGGCAGATAAATCTGGCCGCGGGCAGCGGCTACCGCAAGATCCAGGCCAAGCTCCTGTCCCACCCGCTGGTACACCTTGATCCACTCTTCGTTGCTCATGGCCTTATCCACAACCAGCCTGAGCAGCAGGTTATAGGGGTGACTGCCGTTTGCCAGGGCTACCATCGTGTCGCCTGGCACGATGGCTTCTTTTTGCTGGCGCATCAGGCCCAGGGCCTCGAGCTGCACCGTCGAGAGGGGCAGGAACTCCTCACCGCCCCGGTAGACCAGGCTGCTCACCTGTTCCAGCACATTGAGGGCTTTCTGACGTATAGCAGCCCCTTCCAGCGCCTTGCGATGGGCCTCGAGGGCTTCCAGCACCCTGGGCAGCAACGGCTCGATCAAGGCTCCGCCCAGCACACGCTGTGCCCGTTCGTACAGCCCATCAAAGGCCTGCGCGGCAGCAACCAGCAGGGCGGCAAGGTCTGGAGAAGGGGAATAGCCGTTATCCAGCTCGTCGGCGGCCTGGCGCAATTTTGTGCCCAGCTCAGCCAGGTGGTTCTGCAGGCGCTGGCCTTCCTCCAAAAGGGCCATTACTTCGGTCATGCTGTTTAATTCTTTTGTTGGTGTAGTAATCATAGGGCTCTCCATAAGTTCACGCAACCGCGCGAGCAGCGTGGGTAATTGCTTTACGCTGCCAGTGTACTCCAGCCCCCAGGCCCTCCCCTGCTGATTTGAACCTCGAGCACCCGCCACAAATCAGCGCACACCAGCAAGTAAAAAAGGGCAAGCCCGGGCTTGCCCTTTGGGTGTGGCTTTTGTAGCGAGCTTATGCAGTCTTCGCTTTTTACCGCTGGGGGCAGCGGAAAAAGTAAACCTGTTGAGCCTTTTTATGATGGAGGTTTTACCATTCTCTCTGAAGGCCGCTCTAATCCTTTAGCTTTTTGGCCGCATCAACCAGCGCAGGCAGCACCTGATGCACATCCCCCACAATGCCGTAGTCGGCGATCTTGAAGATGGGGGCCTCGGCGTCTTTGTTGACCGCCACGATGTACTTGCTCTTGTTCATACCGGCCTGGTGTTGCACCGCCCCCGAGACCGCCAGGGCAATGTAGAGGTTGGGCTGCACAGTCTTGCCGGTCTGGCCCACCTGCTCGCTGTAGGGCCGCCAGCCCGCATCCACCACCGCACGAGTTGCGCCCACTGCGGCCCCCAGCGCGCCTGCGAGCTCCTCCACCGTCGCAAAAGCCTCGGGGCTGCCCAGCCCGCGTCCGCCCGTCACCACCACCGTGGCCTCGCTGAGCGAAACCCCCTTTTTCTGTTCGCTCAGGCGTTCCAGCACCTCTACTGTCAAAGGCAGGTTTACCTCGAGCACCTCCACCGTGCCGCTGCCCGCCGGCTCGGCAGGGGGCGTGGTGTTGGGTTTGGCGGTAAATACCACCGGCAGAGCAGCTTTTTGCTTCTCGGTGACGCGATTCAAAAAGCTGTAGCGGAGGCCAATGATGTGCTGGCCGTCGGTGCTGGTCTCGAGGGTATCCTCCATCAGACCAGCCTTCATTTTGTAGGCCAGCCGAGCTGTCCAGGTGCGGCTCTGGCGGCTTCCGGTAGCCACCACCACCTGAGCCCCGCTTTTTTGCACTGCCGTATAGGCCGCCTCGGCCCACTTTTCCGCGGTATAGCCCCCCACCTCAGCAGCATAGACGGTGGGCAGGTACTGCGCGGCCTCCTGGGCCACGGCCTGGGTGTTTTCACCGATCACCACCCCGGCGATGGGCCCCAAAGTGCTGAGTTGCCGGGCCCGACTGATGGCCTCCAAAGCGCCCTTGCGCAGGCGCTGTCCGTCATGTTCCAAGACTACGAGTATCACGCGCACCTCCTAAATCACCTTGGCTTCCTCGTGGAGCAGCCGGATCAGCTCATGGGCGGCAGCCACGGGGTCTTTGCCATCTAGCATCTTGTTCAGACGGCTCTTTTCCTGGATGGTCTGCTCCAGAATCTCCACCTTACTCCCTACGCTCATGGGCAGCTTTTTCAGCTCCTTGCGCTTGGCCTTCATAATGCCGGGCAGGGTGGGGTAGCGGGGCTCGTTTAGGCCCTGCTGGCTGGTAAAAACCGCCGGCAGGGGCACCCGCACCAGCTCGGCGCCCTCGTCGAGGTCGTGGCGGGCTTTGGCGTGGGTCTGGCCCTCCAGTTCAATCATGGTGGTCCAGCTCACCACCGGCCAGCCCAGGGCCTCGGCCAGCGCCGGCCCCAGGGCCTGGGCGTCCCAGTCGGCCTGCTGTCCGCCGGTAAAGACCAGGGTGGGGGCTTCGGCCCGGATGACCTCGGCCAGGGCCTGGGCCTGGGTGATGGGGTCGGTGTAGCCCTCGGCCACCAGGTGAATGGCCCGGTCTATGCCCATGGCCAGCGCGGTGCGGATGGCCTCCTCGAAGCGCTCGGGGCCCAGGGCCACCACCACGCTCTCACCGCCATGCTTTTCCTGTAGTCGGATGACCTCCTCCACCGCCCACTCGTCCATCTGGTCGAGGATCATGGTGGCTCCGCTGAGGTCTACCTTACCCCCCTCAATCTTGAGGCGGGACTCGCCGTCGGGTACTTGCCGTATGACTGCAATAAATTTCATGTGTTACCTCTCGTGTGCTAGGGCGCCAATGGCCGATAGCTGATAATCCATAGCTTATGATGAAGCGGCCTCACAGCTATCGGCTATCCGCTATTGGCTCAGTATGTGCCGCGCGATAACCAGCCGCTGAATCTCGTTGGTTCCCTCGTAAATCTGGTTCAGTTTTACGTCGCGCAAGAGCTTCTCTACCGGGTATTCGTGCATGTAGCCAAACCCGCCATGAATCTGAATGGCCTGGTTGGCGGCCTCAAAGGCCATCTCCGAAGCGTAGGCTTTGGCGATGGCGGCGGCGTGGGAATGGGGCTGGTGGGTGTCTACCAGCCAGGCGGCGTAGTAGGTGTAGGTGCGGGCGGTCTCGAGGCCCATCAGCATCTCGGCCAGTTTGAACTGGATGGCCTGGAACTCGGCAATGGGCTTGCCAAAAGCCTCGCGCTCCTTGGCGTAACGGGTGGCCTCCTCGAGGGCCCGCCGGGCCACCCCCACACTGCCTGCCGCCACCGGGATGCGGGTCTTGTCCAGGGTTTGCATGGCAATCTTGAAGCCGTCGCCCTCTTGGCCCAGCAGGTTCTCGGCAGGAACCCGGCAGTCTTCAAAAACCAGCTCGTAGGTGCCGCTGGCCCGCTGGCCCATCTTGCCGTGCAGTTTGTTGGCGCTAAAACCGGGGGTGCCCTTCTCCACCACCAGAGCCACCACGCCCTTGTGGCGCAGCTCCGGAGCGATGGTGGCAAAAACCACCACCGTTTCGGCCTCGCCGCCGTTGGAAATCCAGGTCTTGGTGCCGTTCAGAACATAGTGGTCGCCATCACGCACAGCCCGGGTACGCAATGCAGCGGCGTCCGAGCCGTTGCCCGGTTCGGAGAGGGCAAAAGCAGCCAGGGCGGGTTTCTCGGTGAGCTTTTTGAAAAAGCGCTGCTTCTGCTCATGGGTTCCGGCCAGCAGGATGGGGGTGATGCCCAGATCGGAGGCCATGGGGATGGTGTAGATGCCCATACAGCCCCAGGCCAACTCCTCACCGATAATCACCTCTTCCAGCATCCCCAATCCCAAGCCGCCATATTCCTCCGGAATGATGGCGTTGAGCAGGCCCACCTCGTAGAGCTTTTCCACCACACCCCAGGGCACTTCCTCTTTGGCGTCGTACAGAGCGGCAATTGGCGCAATCTGCTCTTTGGCAAAGCGACGGGCCAGTTTTTGCAGTTCTTTTTGTTCGTCGGTCAGGGTGAAATCGATGGGCATAAGCGGATAGCCCATAGCGTATAACCCATAGCCTGTAGCGTGCATGCTCAGCTAGCGGCTATTGGCTTTTAGCTATTGGCTTCACATCACCTCCTCGCAAAACAAAACTTCTTGTACTTAGTATAACTTTTTCCTTTGGCCCCTGTCTATCGTAACACCCACCTGGTGAAGAAAAAGCGTTATGTATCAAAGTCCACAAATCGGGCTGCCCCAGGGCGTAGAATCCCCGCTATGAGCCTGCTCTTTAGCCCCCTAAAACTGCGTTCCGTAACCCTGAAAAACCGCATCGCCATGTCGCCCATGTGCCAGTATTCGGCCCAGGCCGGACACGTTACCGACTGGCACTTGCTGCACTACCCCACCCGGGCCATTGGCGGTGTGGGGCTAATAATCGTCGAGGCGACCGCCGTGGAGGCTCGGGGGGTGATCAGCCCGGACGACCTGGGCATCTGGTCGGATGAGCACATCGGTGGCCTACAAGAGCTAACCCGGCGCATCAAAAACGCGGGCGCCGTGCCGGGTATCCAAATTGCCCATGCCGGACGCAAGGCCGGAACCGCCAGCCCCTGGCAGGGCGGCAAGCCCCTCCACCGCTGGACACCGGTAGCCCCCAGCCCCCTCGCCTTTCAGGAGGGCTGGCCGGTGCCCCAGGCGCTGGATGAAGCCGGACTCGAGCAGGTACGTCAGGCCTTCCAGCAAGCCGCAAAACGGGCCCTGAAGGCTGGTTTCGAGGTACTCGAGCTGCACATGGCCCACGGGTATCTGCTGCATTCTTTCCTCTCGCCCCTCACCAACCAGCGCACCGACCACTACGGGGGTAGCCGGGAGAAGCGCATGCGCTTCCCTTTGGAAGTGGTGGAAGCCGTGCGCGCGGTCTGGCCCGCCGAGCTGCCCTTGCTGGTACGGGTCTCGGCCAGCGACTGGGCAGAAGGGGGCTGGGACATCACCGACACGGTGGTTTTTGCCGGGGAATTGCATAAGCGCGGCGTGGATTTGCTGGACTGCTCTTCGGGTGGGGCGGTGGCCGGGGTGAAAATCCCTGTGGGCCCTGGCTACCAGGTGCCCTTTGCCGCCCAGGTGCGCTTGTCCACAGGTTTATCCACAGGCGCGGTGGGCCTCATTACCGAGCCCTTACAAGCCGAGGCCATTCTTCAGGAAAACCAGGCCGACCTGGTTCTGCTGGGCCGGGTTCTGCTGCGGGACCCCTACTGGCCCTACCGGGCGGGCCAGGCTCTGGGCGCTCGAGTCTGGCCGGTGCAGTACGAGCGGGCTTTCTAGAGCGCTCTTCACAATTATTGAGCCGCTCACAACCTGATTGCTTTATCCTGCACAGCACAGTTGCCTCCCGGATGGGGGACCACGCCTGTGATACCGGATTCAAAAAGATAATCTTCAAACAAAAAGCGCTAAGAGGCTATCTTTTTGAATCCTAGAGCACTCCCTTCGGTCGGGTTAGTTCGTCACCGTTCGGTGACGAACTAACCGAATCTGGTATGAGAAGTGCGACAGAACGGACTTCGTGGCGATTCCGCCAAGGCCATCGGTTTGGGAGTTTGGCGGTAAATTGAGCTATGGAAAACCCCTGGAAAACCTTTGTACCCCAGGCCCCGACCCGCCTGGGCAAGCCCGAATGGTTTACCGGCACGGTGTACCTGAACGAACTGGTGGTTACACCTGCGCCCATGCACCTGCATGTGCTGCGGGTCATGTTTGCGCCTGGGGCCCGCACGGCCTGGCACACCCACCCCCAGGGGCAGGTTTTGCACCTGGAGGCAGGTATCGGCTGGTTCCAGCGCTGGGGTGAGCCAGTGCGCGAGATGAAAGCGGGCGACACCATCTACTTTGCCCCAGGCGAAAAGCACTGGCACGGGGCCAGCCCCACCCACGCCATGACCCACCTGGCCATCCAGGCCGCGGTGGATGGGGTGAGCACCGAGTGGCTCGAGCAGGTCAGCGAGGAGCAATACCGCCTCTAGAACGGTTTTTGCTGTTTTTGTCAGCCAGGACCGCAACAAAGCGCATCCGGCAGCCACGGTTTATCCAGGCATCTGGGACAGCTCTTCCTGCCAGGGTGGGTTGGCCCCGGCCCGGGTACAGGTGATGGCTGCTACTTTAGCGGCAAAGTTTAGCAGGTCTGTAATTTGCTCGCGCTCGAGCGACCCCAGGGCGGCTCTGGACCAGTAGCCCCGCTGCCACAACCAGCTCAGGAGGCCCGACATGAAAGCATCGCCCGCACCCACGGTGTCCACGACGCTGACCCGAGGAGCCTGGACATTAGCGATGCCCCGGCTGGTCACGGCAAAAGCCCCCTGGCCGCCCTGGGTTACGATGACCAGCAGGGGGCCTTGCTGTTTCCACTCCTGAGCGATGGTTTCCGGGTTCTCGCCCGGATACAGCCACTGCAGATCGGCCTGGCTGACCTTGACCAAATCAGCCTGCTCGAGCCAGCCCATCAGGCGTTCGATATAGACATCCCGGTTTGGAATCAGAAAGGGGCGCACGTTGGGGTCGAGCGAGATCAGCCGACGGCGGGCCTCGCGTCGCATCAGGAGCTCGAGGGTCGAGGCCCCTGGCTCCAGCACCAATGAATACGAGCCAAAGTGCAGGGCCGCGCTGGCGGGTAGGACAGGGGGCAGGTCTTCAGGGTATAGCAAGCGGTCGGCAGTATTTTCGCAGTAAAACGAGAAAAATTCGCCCGACTCAGAAGGGGTTACCAGGGCCAGGGTGGTAAGCTGGTCGCCTTCCTTCACATACGCCAAGCTCACCTTGCTGGCGGCCAGGTGGCTTTTGAGCAGCTGTCCGAAGCCATCGCGCGAAATCCGCCCCAGAAAAGCAGTGGGCGTGCCCAGGCGGCCCGCACCTATGGCCACGTTGTAGGGTGAGCCACCAGGATGCGGCACATAGGCCGTACTGCCATTCAGGACAGCGGGGGTCATGTCTATCAGGGCTTCTCCGGCAACAATCAACATGCTTCCTCCAAAGAGATGGCTGGCCCCAGCTCCGGTAGCAGTTTATCCTGGACCAGGACAGGTTGTAATATGAACCCCGCCTGAATCGTTTCGCTAGGGATTGTCAGAGCACCCTGGATTTTCGAGCTGTTGCCACCCACGCTTCAGGCGGGGCCCCAGAGAAAAATAAGTCTGCATACAGTTCCTGGGGTAGACTTGAAGGCGGAGAAGACTATGGGACTAAGCAAAGGTAAGTTTGAACGGATACAGGCCTGTGCCGACGACCACGGGGTGATTGCGGCGGCTGCAATGGATCAGCGGGGTTCCTTACGCAAGGCCATTGCCAAAGCCCGGGGTGCAGACGTAAGCGATGCCGAGCTGACCGAGTTCAAAACAGCAGTGGTCAAAATCCTCACCCCCTATGCTTCGGCCATTCTGATCGATACCGAGTATGGCCTGCCCGCCCTGAAGCACAAAGCCCCCCGCACCGGGGTTTTGCTGGCCTACGAAAAATCGGGCTACGACACCAGCACCGTGGGCCGTCTACCTGACCTGCTGCCTGACCTGAGCGTGCGGCGCATCCAGGAAGCCGGTGGTGATGCAGTAAAGATTTTGCTCTACTACAACCCCGAAGACGACCCCAAAATCAACACCATCAAGCACGTCTTCATCGAGCGGGTGGGGGCCGAGTGCGCTGCGCTGGAGATGCCTTTTTTCCTCGAGCCCATTGCCTACAACGACCAACTGGGCGAGGGCCTCGAGTTCGCCAAGGTAAAGCCCCGCTACGTAGCCAAGTACATGGAAGAGTTCTCCAAAGACCGCTATGGGGTGGACGTGCTCAAGGTCGAGCTGCCCTTCAACATCGCCTACACCAGCGGCACGCTGGGCTTCAAAGGCGAAGAAGCCTACACCCGCGCCCAGGCCCTGCAGTTCCTCAAAGACACCGCCAGCGCAGCCGGAAAGCCCTTCATCTATCTCTCGGCGGGGGTCAGCGATGCGGTCTTCCGTGAGTCGCTGGAGATGGCCGCCGAAGCCGGGGTGCCCTTCAGCGGGGTGCTGTGCGGGCGGGCCACCTGGCAGGACGGCATCCCGGTCTATGCCAAACAAGGGCTCGAGGCCCTCGAGGCGTGGCTGGCCGATCAGGGGGTGAAGAATATCCAGATGCTCAACCAGGTGCTGGCCAAGGGCGCCAAGCCCTGGTGGACGCGGTACGGAAGCCTGGAAGCGGCTAGAGGTTAATCTGCTTTCAGTCAGGTGGCGGCTCCCAAGTTTGGGAGCCGCTTTTTCGTGCCCTGGTCAGCTATCGCCCAAGGCTGCCCCATGCCCCAGGTTTGGTCGAGGCCCTCTGCTTGATCAGGTAGAACCTTCAAGCGCTGTTCTGGCCGCACTTTGAGCCTTTGCGGGTTTAGCGCAAAGCCAAATTTTGTTGACAGCCTGCAGCAGCTATGTTAACCTACAGGACGCATTTGGTGGTATTCACCAATGCCACAAGGGCGCGTAGCTCAGTTGGATAGAGCGACTGACTACGGATCAGTAGGTCGTGGGTTCGAATCCTGCCGCGCCCGCCAATCCAGAAGCACGGGGTTTAAAGCGCCCCGTGCTTTTTACATCAACCCCAGCAAAACTGGTTCACAAAAAACCGTGGTTTCAAAAGCGCTGTGCCCTGGTACACGCCGGAACCACAACAGGCATAAAGCGCTTGTTGCAAATGGTGGTCATCGCAAACAGTCCACCGGGGCTATTTTCGCCACTCTTCGATGCGCTCGTGCAGTTCGCGGGCATAGCGGGGGTTCCGCCCCCCACCCAGTGCGGCCAGCCCGCCAATCAGGAAAAAGGCCAGGCCTACCGGGATGGGTTTGATCAGGAATGCCGCCAGCACACCGGCAATAATCAAGCCCAGCCCCACACGGGTACGGCCAGCCAGCAAACCCCGCACCGCCAAAAAAGCCAGGATACCGGGGAGCAGCCACAGCAGCAGCCGCAAAAAAAGTACTGCGCCTTCGGTCATACAGCTAATGGTAGCAGAGCCTTATGAGCCAATACCCCAGACCAGCAGGGCCCCCAGGTCTTCGGCGGGGACAGGCCAGCCCAGGATGTGCCCCTGTCCGAAGTCGGCGCCCAGTTCCTTCATACGGGTAAGCTGAGACTGTTCCTCCAAACCTTTGGCCACGGCCTTGGTGCCCACCGCGTGCACCATGTCGATGGCGGCCTTTGCCAGTGTGGCGTTTTCCGAGACCGAAAGGAGCGGGTTTAGTTTTATCCAGTCGATGGGAAGGCGCTTGAGCTGGGTAAGCGGGAGGGGGTTGGTGCCAAAGTTATCGAGGGCAATCAAAACGCCCAGGTGCTTGAGGATCTCGAGGCTACGACCGGTGGTATCGAGGTCACTCAAGATGGCTTCTTCGCGCACCTCGATAATGAGAATATCGGCCGGCAGGCGCCTGGCCGAGAGCATCTCCTGCAACACATTGGGGAAGTTCGGATCAACCAGGGTTTCGGTTGAAACATTGAGGCTAAAACGGGCGTTGACGCCAGAGGGCCTCCAGAGGGCGGCCTGCTCGAGCACTTTGTCCAGGGCCCAGCAATCCTGGGCGCTCATGAGACCTACCTGCTCAGCCAGGGGCAAAAACTCACCCGCCCGGTGCAGCCCTTTGGGCCGGGGCCAGCGGGCCAGGGCCTCCACTGCAACCAGCTCGAGGTCGTTCAGGTTGAACACCGGCTGAAAGTGCAGGGTTAGGCCGTCTTGTGAGATGGCCTCCTGTAGTTCGGTTGCACCGGGGGTCAGGAGGCGAATACCACCACCAGCCTGGAGGGCCATCTGGCAGGCTTGTTCAGCCTGGTTCCAGAGCCCCTCCAGGGTGGTGGCATCCTGGGGGTACATGGCAATACCAATACCCACCTTTAGACCCGATAGCGCAGCCCGCAAGCGGGCCAGCAAGCGGTGGGCCACCCGGCTGGCCCCGGCTGTCCAGCGCACCTCGGAGAGCAAGAGGGCAAAACCCTGCTCACCCAGGTACGCCAGGGAGTCGCTCTGACGCAGGGTATAGGCAATTTCGCGGGCAGCCCGTTCGATCTGGGCTTTGTTCATGCCCTCAACCTGAATGCGCATCAGGGCCAGTGAGCGCTCGTAGCGCTGGGCCATCGAGAGGGCCTGGGCTAAATTGAGTTCGAACTCGCTGCGCTTAACCGCCAGCGACTTGCGCTCGGGGGTCTGGATTTTGATGTCGTCTTTGAGCGGGCGCAGGATACGCTCGATAACCTGGGCCAGGGCCAGGGCCAAGGTCTCGTCGGCGTTGCTCCATTTTCGGGGCTGGAGGCTTTCGATCCACATCACACCCCGCAGGCCCCCCTCCGCATGGAACACCACCTGCAAAACGGCCCCCAGGCCGCGGCTCATCAGGATGTCGCGCAGCTCGGTCATACGGGCGTCCTGGCGCGCATCATCGGCAGCGATCAGCAGGTTGCGCTCGAGCACCTGAAAATAGACCGGGTAGCGTTCAGGCTGAAGGTCGTCCGGGGGAGAGGCTTCGGGGTACTGTCCAACCAGCTTCAGGTGAGGTGCGTTGCTGTCGCGCAGCCACAAACAGATTCCCTTGAAGCCCAGCGAAACCAGCATCTCGCCCAGCTTGGGCAGGGCTTCCTCTACACTGGCAAATCGGCGCTGGGTAATCTCTAGCAAGGAGCGTTGCCAGGTTTCCTTGGGCATGGGGTTTACCGCCACGCCCTGGGACTCAACCAAAAGCGACTGCAAGGCTTCGATCAGGGCCAGTTTGGCACGTTCGTTTAAGTTGTAGCCTTTTTGCCCAATGTGCAGGCGGGGGGCTGCCCACACCAGACGGCTGCTCACCCAGGATTCGCCGGTAAGCAGGTTGAGCAATAGCTCCTGGGCTTCCTGGGGTTTGAGTACCACACCCCCCGCCCCTCCCAGGCGCACAGCCATACCAGAGGGCAAATCCTGGTGCTCAATTAGGAGCGTGGCTCCTTCAATCGAGAGCGGTGCAAATAGTTTCCAGCCAACCTCGTTCACCTGTTCCAATCCTTTCCCTTGAGACTCAAAGCACCCCCTCTAATGTAGCAAGCCGAATAGAGGTGTGCATGGTTATTGGTCACATCCCGCTACGCATTACGCCGACCCAGCGATAACCTGGAGCCCTCCGGGAATCATCCGCACCCGATACTCCTGGCTGGGCTCGAGCAATTCCCCGTCGGAATGAGCTGGAACCGGCCGGTCGAAGCGAACCACAAACTCGGCCCCGCGAAAGAAGCGCAGCCGGGGGTGGTGCACATGCTTGCCCATAATCAGCCGGGGTAAAATCCCCACCACCCCCAACCGGCTAAACGCTCCCGCCACCGCTACGGAAATAAGACCATCGGTAGGTACGGCGTCTGGCACGATGGGGATACCCCCACCATAGGTCGAGCCATTCATCAGGGCCACCAGCAGGCTAGGGCCCTGGTAGAGGGTCTGGTTGTTCTGGATGAGCTCGAGGGTGGGTAGCTCGAGTTCCTTGAGTACGCCAAACATCGAGTACAAGTAGCGGGGCATCCCCCGCAAAAAGGTGGGGGCCGAGAGGGCCTTGCGGGCCACCGCTGCATCAAAGCCGATGCCCAGGCTGGCCCCGTACGGCTGGTTGTTCACCAGGCCCAGATCCACCCTGCGGATGGTTGCCTGCAGAGCGGTGCGTAGAGCGGCCTCGAGGGGCAGCTTATGCAGGCCCACCATGCGGGCAAAGTCGTTGCCACTACCGATAGGTATAACCCCAATGGCCTTGTCCGATCCGGCGATTCCCCGCAGCACCTCGTGCACAGTTCCGTCGCCCCCCACGGCCACCACCCGGCTGCTGGCAGGGGCCTTCTGGGCTATCTGGATGGCGTGCCCGGGAAACTCGGTGATAGCGATCTCTATGTCGGAGGATTGGGCGTACTGGCGTATGGCGGCCTCGAGGCGCCCCAACATCTGGCCCACCCGCCCACGCCCGGCTGCTGGGTTGATAACAAAGGTCGTATGGCTGCCCATTACATTTCATTAGATTCTAACAGAGAGAGGCGTTGTACAATACGGTTATTCAAGAGGTGGTTTCCCAAAACCGCCACGCCGTTATCACCAGGGGCTCTCGGCAAGGCGTAAACTCTAAGGCCCCGGAGGCTCTCCCAAAGGATGGTTCTATGAACCGGCCCGTAGCGCAAACCCACCTTTCGCAGCTCGCCGAGTTGTTTTGCTGGATGGATGAGGCCCCAGAGCGCCGCACGCTGGCGCCCGAGGCGCGTACCCCCGAAGGGTTGTGGTGGGAGGTTCTGGCCGGCGAGGACGAAAAAGCCTGGGTCTGGCTGGAGGAGGGTCGGGTGCAGGGGTACGGCGCTTTGGTGCCCTTCTGGGATGGGGCAGCGCTCGAGGGTCCTATCATCCGCGCCGGCGATGGCAAGGCGCTTTTAGAGCACCTTATCAAAAAAGCACGCCAGGAAGGCTTTCCGACCCTTTATGCCTTCCCCGAGGCCAGCAACCGCCAGGCTCGAGCGCTGCTGGAGCAGCTGGGCTTTTCTGCCGAGCACACCACTTACTTTTACACCATTGGCCGTACCGATCTGAGCTACCCTGTTCCCGCCGGCTACAGGGTTGAGCGGGCCGAACCCTGCGACCCTCAGGTTTACCGCGACCTTTACAGCCGCGCCGAGGATGGCTGGAGCCTGCGCCTGCACTGGACCGACGAGGAACTGCGGCAGCACTTTATTGGCTCCGATGTGGAGCTTTTTATGGCCTATACCAACAAAACCGGGGAGCCGGTGGGTCTGGCCGAGCTCGAGCTAGACGATACCCGGGCCGAAATCGCCTACATTGGGGTGGTGCCGGAGGCCAGGGGCAGGGGCCTGGGGCGTGCATTGCTGGGTACCGCTGCCGAGTGGGCCTTCGGCAATCCGCAAATCCAGAGCTTGCAGGTGCGCGCCCACGACCACGAAAAGGCGGCCCAGGCCCTTTACAAACGCCTGGGTTTTAGACAGACCAGCGCTGTTGTAACCTACGCGCTCGAGCTTTTTTGATGGGGCCGAAAGCCCAAGGCTATTGAACTTGCCGTCAGGGCCAGCAGTCAACTGAAGTTACGCAGCTTCGAGGAATCGCTGTAGCTCAAGCTCGCCCACAGGCTTTTATCATATGCGGTATGAATGATAAGAAATGTCTCTGATTTGTTCTTTTTCTGGGGCCCCCGCCTGAAGCGCGCGCAGCAACAGCCTGAAAAACGATGGTGCTCCAACAATCCCTAACGGAACGGTTCAGGCGGGGTTCACATCACTGCCCATTCCACCTGAGCATCGTTCAGGATGGGGCAGATTACCCGCAACACCCGGAGGATGCGCTCGGGAATGGAGGTCATAGGGTTCTACCGCTGGCTCAGTTCATATAGCTCAAAGGCATCGGGATCGAAGCGACACTGGGTCAGGTCTTCCCAGTATAGCCAGCCCTCCCGCAGGGCTGGAAAGTTGCAAAACCCCCCCTCCGCCTTGAGGTGAAAGGCCAGCTCACAAGGTTCACTGACCCCTTCCTGAAAAGCCATCAGGGCGCTGTGGTAAGCCCCAAAGCTGGACAAAGCCTGCGACCCCACCATAGCCTTTTTGCCTTCCGAGCGGTTCAGGGCCAGCATCTCCAGGCTTTGGGTGTAGCCGGTGCGGGCCGGCTTGAGGTTCAAAATGTCAAAGGTCTCGAGCTGCAATTCGCGCCACAGGTCGCGCAGGGTAAAGGCCGAGTCATCGGCAATGAGGGGCAGGATGGCGGCCTTGCGCAGGCCTTTGCGGGCCAGCACCTCGGCCACCGGCAAGGGTTCTTCCACATACAGCAGCCCGGCCTCGGCCCACTTCCGCAAGTACATTTCGGCCTCCGCGGGAGACAGGGTCTCGTTGGCATCGGCATAGAGTTCGACATCGGGAAAATGTTCCTTCAGCGCGGCAATTCGCGCCAGGTCGCCCTGTAGGTCGCGCCCTACTTTCACCTTCAACACCCGTACCCCGGCTTGGTAGACCGCACGGGCGTCGGCCAGCATCTGGGCCTCGTCGGCGATGCCCAGGATATAGCTCACCCGCACCCGCGGGTGGTGCGGCTCAAAAACCTGCCACAGCCCCTGGCCTTCGCTATGGGCCCAGGCTTCCCACAGTGCGATGTCTAGGCCCGCTTTGGCAGTAAGGTTGTTGGGGAAGTTGTCCAGGATATTCTGGATGGCCTCGGTGTCCTCGACCTCCAGGCCCAAAAGCTGTGGGGATAGGTATTTCAGCGCGGCCAGCACCGTACCCAGGGTTTCGCCGTAAATGGTAGGGCGGGGCGGAATCTCTGCGCGGCCAACTGCCCCATCGGAAAGCTCGACCTCGAGCAAAACGTGCTCCAGCGCTGCTAGTTCCGAGGCTTTGCCCCAGCGCAAAGCCCCCTTTAGGGGCAGGCGGAACGGGCGGGGGCTGATTCGCTTTATTTTAGGCATGAATTCGCTCCACAAAGGCCCGAATGGCCGCCGCTTCTTCATCGAGGCTCAGGGCTTCGGTGTCCAGAAATAAGGCCCGTGGCGAACCCAGCAGCACCTTACGGGTTCCATCAGGATTGTAGTTTTTGCGCTCTTCGGCCACAATTTTGAGTTTAGCGGCAAGTTCTTGCAGGGGAACCTGCCAGCTCAGGGCCTCCTCGAGCTCTGCCTCGCTCAAAACCCCCTGGGCCAGTTGGCGCAAGGTTGCCAGGTCGCCTTTGTCTACCCGCACCTTATCGAAGGCATCCCCTCGCCCCAGCAGGCGCGAAAGGCGGGTCAGGTCGCGGGCCTCCAGCACGATGAAGTAGCTCTGGGGAAGCCGCTTTAGAGCAAAACCGACTTCCTCCTCACCCCGCAAACCATCGAACAACAAGGGCCAGGTGGGCATAGCGCGGCCATTGAGCAGGATTTCCGCTACTCCGCCGGGGTGTTCCTGGCGAAAGCGCCGGGTGAGGGCAAAGCGCTCACTGCGGTCTAGCGGTGGTTGGGCATAGCCGTACAGGGGAAACACATAGCGGTCTACCAGCTCGCGCCGGTCGGGCAGGGTGGGGTAGTTTAGGCGCTTTAGCAGGCTGGTCTTGCCCACCCCGGTCAGGCCCACCAGTATCAGCAGGGGCATTTCAGCAAGGGGGCGGCTTTGTGGGGCTTCTTCGCCCGGCAGGTACAGGCTGGCTCTGGTGAGGCTGGCATTCATGCCCACAGTGTAAGCCAGTCGGGTAGCATAGGGGTTGTGGATGTTCTTAACCTCTACAAAGAGACCGGGGCCTTGCTGGAGGGTCATTTTTTACTGCGCTCGGGCAGGCACTCCCCCAGGTTCCTGCAATCCACCACCCTGCTCCAGCACCCCTTGTATGCTGAGGCCGTGGGACAGGCCCTAGGCGAGCTATTCGAGACGCTCGAGCTCAATTTTGTAATTGGCCCCGCCATGGGGGGCGTCATCCTCGCCTTCGTAACGGCCAAGGCCCTGGGTGTGCGGGCGCTCTTCGCCGAGAAGAACGGCCAGGGAAGCATGTGGGTACGTGAGGGGCTTACCATCCACCCCGGTGAACGCTTCCTGGCCGTAGAGGATGTGGTCACCACCGGCAGCTCGGTACAGCAGGCTATTCGGGCTGCCGAGGCCAGAGGAGCCCAGTGTGTTGCGGTGGGGGCTATCGTAGACCGAAGTGCAGGCCGGGCCGAGTTTAGCGTGCCCTACCGCTCGCTGGTGCAGCTCGATTTTCCAACCTATGCCCCCGAAGCCTGCCCGTTGTGCCAACGGGGAGAGCCCTTACAGGAAGTCTAGGCAGACTTGGTAGGCTAGGGCATATGTTACGCACTGTTTCCTTACAAACCCGGTTGCGCCAGGCGGGAAGTTGGCTCTTTGCAGCCTGGCTTTTACTGGGACTGGGGCTGGCCCAGTCCAGCGCAGAGCTCGCCCGTCAGGCCGTACAGGACTGGCAGGCCGGGAAATACCAGGTAGACCCCATGCAAGCCCTCGGCAAGCCCACCGAGGAGGCCGTCCGGCTGCTCGAGCGCAGCATGGCCTTTCCCCCCGTTCCCCCAGGGCTGTCGGTTAATCTGGACGATCCCCTGGAAGAATCCACCCCAAGGGGAACGGTTGTTAAATTCCCCGCTACCGTGTCCGGACGCGGCGGCGAGGTGCGGGTAACTATCCGGGATGGTGAGGTGACCCGAATTGGGTTTGCCCCAGAGGGGGGGCTTCTGCCGGGCTGGCTCAAAAGCCCTGTGACCTGGATGCTTTTTGTGGCTTTATCGCTGGGTTGGCTGGTGGCCTTACGCAGCAGTGGTCCTGTGGCCCGCTGGTGGGCCGAAGGCTGGGCCTTGGTGCGCCAGTACCGGGGTGTGTATCTCGGCACCAACCTTGGCCTTTACGGCTTGTTCGCCCTGGGTGGGCTGGTGGCTTATGCCAACCCCCAGCTGGTGCGCTTGATGCAGGAGCTGGTGGGCGGGGCCCTCGAGCAAATCGGTCTGGGTAGCGCCCTGGCTGGGGGTGTCCTGGGTCTTGCTGTGGTGATTTTTTACTGGAACTTCACCAACGGCCTCCTGCTGACCACTGCCGTACCGGGGCTTTTACTGGGTATTCCGGCCCTGCTGTTCAACGCCCTACGCTACTTTGTGCTGGGCTTTGCCCTGAGCCCGGTGGCCCTGCCTCTGGCCAACTACCTGCTGCACCTGCCCACCATCGTGGTAGAGCTCCAGGCCTACATTCTGGTCACTTTTGGCGGGCTGGTGCTGATGCTCAAAACCCTGCGGGGTGAAGGCTACCGGGCTGGGTTGCGGGCTTTGGGGCTCATGGTTTACCTGGGGGCTTTCTTCCTGCTGGTGGGTGCCTGGTACGAGGCCTTCTCGATACTGGTTCTTATGCGGCCATAGCGCAAAAATACCCGCTATGAGGCTTGCCCCGCCACGCTTTTTGTCAGGGACGGCAAAAACAAACAGAACCGCAATAGATATAGATATAGATCAGCCTGGCTTTTGTTCAGAATGGTGGTTGGTTTTTTATGTCCGTGTCATCTGCCATCTTTCCTGAAGCGCGCATAACACAAACGGGTAGCCCCCGCCCAATTGCCGTGCTGGGAGCTGGATCCTGGGGTACGGCCCTGGCTTTGCTGGTCTCCTCCAAGGGGATTCCGGTTTATCTTTGGGCCCGTCGGCCCGAACACGCCCTGGCCATGCAGCTCGATCGGCAAAACAGCGAGTATCTACCGGGGGCACACTTCCCCCAACAGCTTCATCCAACCGCCAATGCCGAAGAAGCCTTACATCAGGCCCAGTTTGCGGTTGTGGCGATCCCTTCCAAAGCCCTGCGGGAAACTCTTGGACCTTTGCCCAAAGCAAAAGCCTATGTTTCGGTAGCCAAGGGTCTGCACTTTAGCGACCACCACCTGCTGCGCATGAGCCAGGTCATCGAGGAGGTGACAGGCGTTACACAGATTGCGGTGCTGTCAGGGCCAAACCTAGCCGAGGAGATTGCCCGGTTTTTGCCTGCCGCAGCGGTAACGGCTGCCAAAGACCCCGCACTGGCCCATCGGGTGCAGCAGGTTTTCTCGGGAAGGAGCTTCCGGGTCTATACCTCCTCGGATGTGGTGGGGGTAGAGCTCGGCGGGGCGCTCAAGAACGTGATCGCCCTGGCCGCGGGCATGGTGGATGGTCTGAAGCTCGGCGACAATGCCAAAGCCTCGCTTATTACCCGGGGATTACGTGAGATTATCAAATTCGGAGTGGCCCAGGGGGCTCAGGAAGCCACATTTATTGGACTTTCGGGCCTAGGTGACCTGATCGCTACGGCCAGCAGCCCTTACTCGCGTAACCGCACCGCCGGGGAGCGCATCGTGCGGGGTGAGACTTTGGCCCAACTTCAGGCCCAAAAGTCAGTGGTGGAAGGCATCTACACGGTCAAAGCCTTGCATGCCTGGGATCAGGCCACGGGCGCCGACCTGCCCATTACCGAGGCGGTGTACCGGGTCATTTACGAAGGGGCCGACCCCATGCAGGAGCTGTCGCGCCTGATGACCCGCGAGGCCAAGCCGGAGTAGGAGCCTTTGGGGGCTAGTCTTTCCCCACCAGAGCGTTTTGCTGTTCGGCCAGGTAAAGCCAGGTTTCCAGCACGCTATCGGGGTTAAGCGAGATGCTCTCGATGCCCTGCTGCACCAGCCACAGGGCAAATTCGGGATGGTCGGAGGGGCCCTGGCCGCAAATGCCGATGTACTTGCCCATCTTTTTGGCCGTGCTGATGGCCCGCTCGAGCAGGAATTTCACGGCATCGTCCTGTTCGCTAAACAGGTCAGCCACCAGACCCGAGTCGCGATCCAGGGCCAGGGTGAGCTGGGTCAGGTCGTTGGAGCCTATGGAGAAGCCGTCGAACAGTTCCAGGAAGCGCTCGGCCAGAATGGCATTGGAGGGCACCTCGCACATCATGATCAGGCGAAGCCCATCTTCACCGCGTTTGAGCCCGTTTTTCTCCAGAATCTCGATGACCTGCCTGGCCTCCCCTACCGTGCGCACAAAAGGTATCATGACCCAGACGTTTTTCAGCCCTTTTTCTTCCCGCACTTCCCGGATGGCCTGGCACTCCAGGGCAAAAGCCTCGGCAAACTCCGGGCTGCGGTAGCGGGAGGCCCCCCGGAAGCCAATCATGGGGTTTTCTTCCTTTGGCTCGTAGCGGCTACCGCCCAGCAGGTGGGCGTACTCGTTGGACTTGAAGTCTGACATACGCACGATCACCGGATGGGGGGCAAAAGCGGCGGCAATCATGCTGATGCCCTCGGCCAGCTTTTCGCGGTAGAAATCTACCGGGCTTTTGTAGCCCGCGGTGCGCCGGGTAATCTCGGCTTTGAGATCTTCGGGCAGTTGCTCAAACTGCAGAAGGGCTTTGGGGTGGATGCCGATGGTGTTGTTGATGATGAACTCGAGCCTCGCCAGGCCCACCCCAGCATTGGGCAGGTTGGCAAAGCTAAAGGCCCGCTCGGGCGAGGCCACATTCATCATGATCTTGGTAGGTATGGGCGGCATGTTGTCGAGTTCGATGCGCTTGACCTCATAGCGCGGGGTACCGGCATACACCCGGCCCGTGTCGCCTTCGGCGCAGGAAACCGTAACCACATCGCCATCGCGCAAGGCCTGGGTAGCATTCCCGGCCCCGACTACCGCAGGAATATTCATCTCGCGGGCCACGATGGCCGCGTGACAGGTGCGCCCACCCCGGTTGGTCACGATGGCCGCGGCTTTTTTCATCACC
The DNA here is from genome assembly GCF_000620065.1 of Meiothermus cerbereus DSM 11376. Lineage (NCBI taxonomy): Bacteria > Thermotogati > Deinococcota > Deinococci > Thermales > Thermaceae > Meiothermus > Meiothermus cerbereus. The sequence goes on from NZ_JHVI01000001.1 coordinate 208,649, forward strand.
GGTTCCCAGTCCGGGTCGGTCATATCGGCTACCAGCACGTCGCCAGGCTGTACCCGGTTCATCTCGCGGGGGTGGCTGATAATCCGCACCGGGCCTACGCCAATGCGCTGCCCCACAGCACGTCCTGTTACCAACACCGGGGCCCGCTCCAGCATCGCGAAGCGCTCCAGCACCCGCCCAGTGCGGCTTTGCACAGTTTCGGGGCGGGCTTGCAAAATGTAGATTTGACCGTCCAGGCCATCTTTGGCCCATTCAATGTCCATGGGTCGGCCGTAGTGCTGCTCGATTAGGAGGGCCTGCCGGGCCAGCTCCAGCACATCTGCGTCGGAGAGCGAGAAGCTGCGGCGCTCGAGCTCAGACGTTGCAACCGCCTGAACCCCCCGCCCCTCCTCGGCAAAAACCATCTTTTGCAGCTTGCTGCCCAGGGTGCGCTGCAGAATGGTGTTGCGGCCCTCGGCCAGTCCCTTTTTGTAGACATAAAACTCGTCGGGGTTGACCGCCCCCTGCACGAGCAGTTCTCCCAAACCGTAGCTCGAGGTCACAAAGATCACATCGCGAAAGCCCGACTCGGTATCGAGGGTAAAGGCCACCCCGGAAGCCCCCAGGTCGCTGCGCACCATGCGTTGTACGCCCGCCGAAAGGGCCACCTCCTGGTGGGCGAAGCCGTGGTGGACACGGTACGCGATGGCCCGGTCGTTGTAGAGCGAGGCAAAGACCTTCTTGATGTGCAGCAGGACGCTCTCCACCCCCCGCACGTTCAAAAAAGTTTCCTGCTGACCGGCAAAGCTGGCCTCGGGCAGGTCTTCGGCGGTGGCGCTGGAGCGCACCGCAACAGAAAGCCCGCCTTTAGAGGCGGACTCGAGGCGAATGTAAGCATCCACAATGGCTACCTCTAGGGCTTTGGGTAGCTCGGCATGCTCTACCCAGCTACGAATCTCGGCCCCTACCCGGGCCAGCTCGTCCACATCATCGGTGTTTAGGTTTTGCAAGGCGCTGGCAATGCGTTCCGTTAGGCGGTTGTGGTGCAAAAACTCCCGGAAAGCCTCCGCTGTAGTGGCAAACCCCCCCGGCACCCGCACCCCAGCCTGGGAAAGGTTGGCAATCATCTCTCCAATGGAGGCATTTTTACCCCCTACCAGATCCAGATCTTTCATGCCCAGTGTTTCGAACCAGCGGATATAAGCCATAAGCACACCTCGTTGCAGTTGATGGTAGTGTGCGCAGATGGTGAAATGGAGTAGTTGGTTTTGGTGTAGGTATAGCCTAAAAATTGGTGTAAAAGATATTACACACATAAACTACACTGTTATATGAATGAGCCTGGAGCACACGCCATGGAACGAACGGTTTTCATCGTCTCAGACCACACCGGCCTGACCGCGGAATCGGTGGCCCGAAGTTTGCTGGCCCAGTTTGAGTCGGTCTCGTTTCGTTATGTAACGCGGCCCTTTACAGAAACCGAAGAACAGGTTTACGACCTTATATACGAAATCAACGCAATTTTTCAGCGGGATCGGGTACGGCCCATTGTGTTTTCCACCCTGGCCAACCGGGCGCTATATGACCAGCTCAAAGCTGCGCCTGCCCTGCACTTCGACCTTTTCAGCACCTATCTGGGGGAACTCGAGCGCGAACTCGGCCAGCCCCCCACAGGACGGGTAGGGCGGCTGCACAGCGTGAACGATAATGGCTACTTCACCCGTATTGACGCAGTGGACTTTGTGCTTGCAACCGACGACGGCATCGGCGAGCGGCACTACCAGATGGCCGACGTAATCCTGATGGGGGTCAGCCGGGTAGGCAAAACCCCTACCTGCTTGTTTTTGGGCCTGCAATACGGCCTGCGGGCCTCCAACTACCCCCTCGCCGAGAACGACTTCGAGCGCGATACACTGCCCGAGCCGGTTAGGGCCTACAAGGAAAAGGTGTTTGGCCTGACCATCGCCCCAGCCCGCCTGCACCAGATTCGCACCCAGCGCAGGCCCAATAGCCAGTATGCCTCTATGGAGCAGTGCGAGTACGAGGTGCGCCGGGCCGAGCTATTGTTCAAGCGGATGGGGATTCCTTACCTTGACACCACCACTGCCTCCATTGAAGAAATTGCCACCAACATTATGCAAAGCGTGGGTCTGCAACGGCGGATTGGCTAGCAGGATGCGCCCGGGCTTCAATCAGGCCTTAACAAGCTCTATAGCCCGCTCGAGCCGCCTGAGCACGCGCTGTTTGCCCAGCAAGGCCAGGATGTCGAACATACCGGGGGTCTCGAGGCTCCCGGTGAGGGCGGCCCGCAGTGGCTGCATGACCGCGGCGGCCTTGACGCCCCTGGCCTCGGCAAAGGACTTGAGCAGGGGCTCGGTGCTTTCGGGCAGCATATCCGGCAGTTGGCTTAGTTGCTCAAGCAGGGCGGGTAGAAAAATAGCCCCCTCGCGCAGCTTGGCCAGGGCTTTTTCCTGCATGGGGTAGGCCTCGCTGAAAAAGTAAAGGGATTTGTCCACAAACTCCTGCAGGGTTTCGAAACGGGCCCGCATGGCCTCGATTACCTGCCGGAGGTAGGTTTCGGAGGGGTAGGAAAGCCCGGCCCGCTCGAGGAAGGGCTTGACCCGTTCGGCCAGGTCGTCTAAGGTCAGCACCTCGCGGATGTACTTGCCGTTCATCCATCTGAGCTTGTTCAGGTCGAAGACCGGCCCCCCCAGGCTGATGCGCTCGAGCCTGAAGTGTTCAATCATGTCCTGCAGACTAAAAATTTCCCGCCCATCGGGCATGCTCCAGGCCATGGTGCCCAGGTAGTTGAGCAGGGCCTCGGGCAAGAACCCCTGGGCCTTATAGCTGTCCACGCTGGTGTCCATCTTGCGCTTGGAAAGCTTGGACTTGTCGGGGTTGCGCAGCAGGGGGGTGTGGCACCAGACCGGCTCCTCCCAGCCAAAGGCCCGCAAAATCAGGATGTGGAAGGGGGTGCTGGTAATCCACTCCTCGGCCCGGATCACATGGGTTACGCCCATCAGGTGGTCGTCGACCATGGCGGCCAGGTGGTAGGTGGGGTAGCCGTCGGCCTTGAGGATGACCTTGTCATCCAGGGCGGCGTTGTCGAATTCGATAGGCCCACGCAGCAGATCGTGGACGATGGTCTTTCCCTCCAGGGGCACCTTCAAGCGCACCACGTGGGGCTCTCCGGCAGCGGCGCGGCGTTCGGCTTCCTCGACCGGGTAGTCGCGGTAGCGTCGGTTGTAGCCTTGCTCCTTGTGGCCGGCTTTTTGCGCGGCCTCGCGGGCCGCCGCCAGCTCTTGTGGGGTGTCGAAGGCGCGGTAGGCGGCTCCTTTCTCCAGCAGCATCTGCACGTGTGCGCGGTAGATGTGCAACCGCTGCGACTGCACATAAGGGCCGTTGGGGCCGCCCTTGGCAGGCGACTCGTCAGGGGAAAGCCCCAGCCAGTCCAGCATCTCCAGAATGCGTCGCTCGGAGGTGGGGTTGTAGCGGTTGCGGTCGGTATCCTCGATGCGCACAATAAATTTTCCCCCCTGTTGTTTGGCAAAAACATAATTGAACAGGGCCTGGTAAGCCGTCCCCACGTGGGGGTCACCGGTAGGACTGGGTGCAATGCGCGTAACAACCATATTCGATAGCTTAAGGCCCAGCGCCCAAAGCTGAAAGCCTGGGAGCATTTGGTTATACCTCTCACAGCCGCCTTAGCGGAAGATGCTACCCTAAAGGGGTAAATGGAAGCGGCATTGCAAAAAAGTCATGGTTCCATCTCTGCTCCCAGCGCCCGCCTCGAGGCCGTCGGGCTGGTCAAGCGCTACGGCAAACGGGAAGTGGTGCGGGGGGTGAACCTCGAGCTCACCCGCGGCGAGATTGTGGCTCTATTTGGCCCCAACGGGGCCGGAAAAACCACCACCTTCTACATGCTGGTGGGCTTTATTGAGCCCAATGCTGGGCAAATTCGCCTGGGCGGTCGTGATATCTCCCGGCTGCCCATGTACAAGCGGGCTCGGCAGGGCCTGGGCTACCTGCCCCAGGAGCCCTCGGCCTTCCGTCGCATGACCGCAATGGAAAACCTACTGGCGGTGCTGGAGTTTCAGCCCCTTTCCAAAAGCGAACGAACCCAGCGAGCTTTAGAGCTGCTCGAGGAGCTGGGTATCGCTCACCTCAAAGACAAATACGCCTACACCCTTTCGGGGGGCGAACGGCGACGGCTGGAAATTGCCCGCGCCCTTTGCACCAACCCCGACTTCATCCTGCTGGACGAGCCTTTTACCGGCGTAGATCCCAAGAACGTCCACGACATCCAGAAGCTCATCTCCGAGCTGCGCCAGCGGCGCGGGGTGGGTATCTTCATCACCGACCACTCGGTGCGCGAGACCCTGGCCATCGCCGACCGCATCTACCTAATGTACGACGGCCAGATGGCCTTTCAGGGCTCACCAGAAGAGTTTGCCCGCGACGCAGGGGTGCGGATGCACTACCTGGGTGATGAGTACGAACTTTGATGGCATCGCCAGGACGAATAAACCTTGAACAGCTAGGGGGTGTGGAGCAAAAGGGAAGTTCGGCAGTGCCGCGGTAGCTTATTATCCTGGCCTCCTCACCTCTCCCCCTCTCCCCGCTTATGACTTTCTGGGCCATCCTGTTCCTTCTGGTGCTTGTGGCCGCCCTGGTGGCCTATGTGGGCGACCTGGTGGCCAAGCGGGTGGGGAAGCGCCACTGGCGTTTTTTGGGGTTGCGCCCCAGAGCCACCGCAACCCTGGTCGCTGTGGGCACCGGGGTGCTGATTGGCCTGGGGGCGTTTGGGGCGTTCTTCTTGCTGGTGCAGGACGCCCGCGAGACCATCTTGCAGGCCGAGGCGGTGCGGCAGGAACGCAACCGGCTGCGCACAGAGGTAGAGCGGCTGGAGAGCCGTGCGGCCAGCATCTTTAGCCAGTACGAGCAGCTCAAAACCGAGCGTGACGAGTTCGAGAAAAACAACATCCTACTGGCCCGGCAACTCACCCAGAACGTCGAACTCCAGCGCCAAACCCGCCAAGACCTCGAGCAGGCCCTGGTCGAGCGGGAGAAATTGCGTCAGGAAGTAGAAAAGCTCCAGGCCGCCAGCGCCACCCAGCGCGAGGCCCTGGCGCAGCTCCGGCAAATTCGCCTGAACCTGCTGCAAGAAAAAGAAAAGCTGCTGCGAGAAAAAGCGCAGTTGCTGGCCAGCGGTCAAGAGCTTTCGGCCCAGGCCCTCAAGGCCGAGCAGCGGCTGCGGGAGTTCGAGGCCGCCAGCCACGAAGCCAAAGCCAATCTGGCTCGCCTTCAGGCCCGTACCCGTGAGCTCGAGAGCCGCCTGCAACAGCTCGAGGCCGAAAAGCGTAACCTCGAGGGGGATGTGGCCCTTCTGGGGGTTGCCTCTGCCCCATCGCCCCCCAGCGAGCATAGCCGCCTGCTCGAGGCCCTTCAACGCGATAACCTCGAGCTCAAGAGCAAGCTCGCGGAGGCCCAGCGTGAGCTACAACAACTGCGTGAGCGCAACCAGGTGATAGCCGCCAGTCTGGATAAAAGCCTTCGTATGAACCTGCTGGCCGAAGAACCAGTAATGCCGGGCAATGAGCAAATGGCCCTGAGCGAGATCACCCGGCGGGTCGACAGCCGGGTTCGGCTTATTGGCCTGCGCGGCGTGGAAGTCCTGGAAAGTCCGGCCCTGACAAACCTCAAACCAGGACTGTTTCTGGCCCGCATCCAGAGCGTTGGCGCCGATGGGCGGGCCCGGGTAGTCATCGAGTACCGGGCCCGCGAGCAGGCCTTTCCTCAGGGTGAGGTACTGGCCTCCACCGCCCTAGTGCTTCCTGCCAGCACGGGCGAAATACGCCGCAAGTTCAACGCCCTGAGCCGCGTGGCCGAAAATCGGCTTACCGCGGCGGGTTGGGTTCCCGAAAAACTGGCCCAGGGAGGAATTGCCCTCGAGGAGTTCGTAAGCCTGGCCTCTCAGCTTTCCGGTAAACGCGGCGGTGCCCGCATTGCGGTGGTGGCTTTAGATGACCTCTACCCTACCGAGCCGCCCCGCCTGGGCCTCAAGCTGCTGCCATAGCTTTAGAGCAAACCCTCCCCGCGGGGCTTATTCCTGGTGAGCTGCCAGCAGATTAAGGTTTCTTGAATACCCAAAACGGTCGCGTTCAGGCCGAAAAACCTCAGCCACCCGCGATAAATACCCCTGTTGCGCCCCGCAGGTATGGCTATTGATTACTCAACACCGACATATGAGAATGAGGAAGGTTTGTTGACGATGCGCATGGTTCTTGTGTTTATTCTGCTGGCTTTCTCACAGGCCCTAGCCCAGGCCCCCCGCCTGACCACCCCCGAGGAGGTGGCCCGGGTGGAGGTGATCCGCCGGGCTTTACCTGCGGTGGTCAAAATTTTTGGCATTCTGCGTGATCCGCAGACCGGCAACGAAGGCCCTACCAACGGCTCGGGGTTTTTTTATGCCCCCAGCCGCATTATCACCAACTACCACGTGGTGCAGGATTTGCGCGATATCAGCGTGGAATTATTTGATGGGCGCTCGTTTCCGGCCCAGGTGTTTGCGGTGGACAAAGGCATTGACATTGCCATCCTGACCGTACAGGGGGTAACGGCCCCAGCCCAGCTCTCCTTTGCCAGCTCGCAAAATTTGCCGGTGGGCATGGGTCTGGTGGTCATCGGCAGCCCTTTCGGGCAGCGCAACCTGGCTACGTATGGCATTCTGGCTGGAATCGGCCCCACTGCCGCAGAAAAAAATGACCTCGACCCCGAAGTTGGCGCAGAAATAGGCGATTTGCTCTTCACCGACGCGCGCATTGTGCAGGGCAACTCGGGTGGCCCGGTGCTGGATTTACAGGGCCGGGTGGTGGGGGTAGCCAACGCCACCCTGGGCGACCTGAGCGGTGTTGGCGGGGTAGGGGTTGCCATTCCGGGCGACCTGGTGCGGCAAAGCGTGAGCGACCTCGAGCGCTTTGGTGTCCCCCAGCGCGGCAATCTGGGCGCCACCCTGCTCGACCTGAGCGAGCTCGACCCCATCCTGCTGGGGCGGGTTGGTCTGCTCTCTACCCGCGGAGCCATGATTGAAAAAGTGCAGCCCGGCGGCCCCGCAGCACGGGCGGGCTTGCGCCCCGCCCAGCGCGACCAGCGCGGCAAACTGGTCAGCCTGGGCGATATTATCCTGGCCGTGGGGGGGCGCGCCATGCGCAACGCCAGCGAGGTCACCCAGACCATTGCCCGCTACCGCCCTGGAGATCGGGTCAATTTGACCATCTGGCGCAACGGGCAGCGGCTCGACGTTACAGTAACCATGATTGCGCGGCGCTAAAAAAAGCCCTGGGTTTTTCAGCCCTTTATCCCCTAGCTTACAAATGTCAAGTCTTCCGCTTTGGGCCTTTAGCTTTTAGCCTTAAGCAGATGTATATTGCGATTGAAGGAGTAATTGGAGTGGGTAAGACCACCCTGGCCAGGCTGCTGGCCGAGCGGCTGGGGGCCGAAAGTTTGCACGAGGTTGTAGAAGACAACCCATTTTTGCCCCTTTTCTACCAGGATCCAGTTCGCTATGGCTTCAAAGTACAGGTGTTCTTCCTGCTTTCACGCTACAAGCAACTCTTACCCCTCTCGCAGCCCAGCCTTTTTGCTGGCGGGGTGGTGGCCGACTACATCTTCGATAAGGACGCAATATTCGCAGCCATGAACCTTTCTGGAGCCGAATGGGAGCTTTACAGCGACCTCTACAGGAGCCTGTCGCCCAAGATTCCCACCCCCGATCTGACCATCTATCTACGTGCGCCCTTGCCGGTTATTCTGGAACGCATCCGCCGCAGGGGGCGGGTCTTCGAGAAGCAGATAGAGCCAGAATACCTGGCCCGCCTCAACGAGTTCTATGAGCGCCACTTCGCCACCTACCCCCACCCGCTGTGGATTCTGGACACCCAGGAGTTCAACTTTGCCGAACGCGAGGCCGACCAGGACTGGGTGGTGCAGCGCGTGCAGGAAAAGCTGGGACTCTCCAGCGAGCTTCAGGGCCCAACCAGCCCTTCTGTGAGCGACCTGAAGCGCTCGTAGGCAATCATCGGCAGATAGCCCACGACCACCAACCCGACCCTCCACAACCATGTACATCGCAATTGCAGGCAACATTGGCTCCGGCAAATCCACCCTGACCGGGCTGCTGGCACAGCGCTATGGGCTGTTGCCGGTGTACGAAGCAGTGGACGAAAACCCCTACCTGGCCGACTTTTACGCCGACATGGGGCGCTGGGCTTTCCAGTCGCAGGTGTTTTTCCTGGCCAAGCGGCTCAGGCAGCACCTCGAGCAGATCAACCCTGCCCAGCACGTGGTGCAGGATCGCACCATCTTCGAGGACGCCTTTATCTTCGCTCAAAACCTGTGGCTCGAGGGCCACCTCTCGGAGCGGGACTGGCAGACCTACCTGGCCCTCTACGACGGCATTGCACCCGCGTTGCGCAAACCCGACCTGCTGATTTATGTGCGGGCCTCGCTCGAGACCCTGCAGGCCCACATCGCCCGCCGGGGGCGCGACTACGAGCAGCGCATTCCCCAAGAATACCTGGCTTCGCTCAACCGGCTCTACGAAGCCTGGATTGGGGCCTACGACCTCTCGCCGGTACTGGTGATTTCCAGCGACAGCGTCAACTACGCCGACGACGAAGAAACCCGCGAGCTCATGTATCGCATGCTGGAAGCCTACGGCCTGAGCACGCCGTTGGTCTAATCCGCCGCCACACCCACCTTCTGCCGGATCTCGGGAATGCGGGCCAGGAAGTGCCCGGTAGGGCTGCTGGCCTGGGCCACCTCCTCGGGAGTGCCTTCGGCCACGATCTGGCCGCCCCTGGCCCCGCCCTCGGGGCCCAAGTCAATCACCCAGTCGGCGGTCTTGACCACATCCATGTTGTGCTCAATCACCACTACAGTATTGCCACCGTCTACCAGCCGGTGCAACACGTGCAGCAGCTTGGCGGTATCCTCGAAGTGCAGGCCGGTGGTGGGCTCGTCTAGGATGTAGAGGGTGCGTCCGGTGGAACGGCGGCCCAGCTCGGTGGAGAGCTTGATGCGTTGGGCCTCGCCGCCCGAGAGGGTGGGCGAAGGCTGGCCCAGCTTCATGTAGCCCAGCCCCACATCCACCATCAGCTGCAGTTTGCGGGCAATGGTGGGGATGTTCTCGAAGAAACTCAGGGCCTCCTCCACCGTCATGTCCAGCACATCGGCGATGTTCTTGCCCCGTAGCTTGACCTCGAGGGTCTCTTTGTTGTAGCGCTTGCCCTTGCAGACCTCGCACTGCACGTAAAGGTCGGGCAAAAAGAGCATCTCAATCTTCTTGGTGCCATCGCCACCGCAGGCCTCGCAGCGCCCCCCCTTGACGTTGAAGCTGAAGCGCCCGGCCTCGTAGCCGCGCTTGCGGGCTTCGGGGGTCTTGGCGAAGAGGTCGCGGATTTCGTCGAAGATGCCGGTGTAGGTGGCCGGGTTGGAGCGGGGGGTGCGTCCGATGGGCGACTGGTCAATCTCGATGACCTTGTCGAGGTGCTCGAGGCCCTCAAGGCCCTCGAAACGTCCGGGTATGGTTTTGGCCCGCATCAGATCCCGGGCCAGCGCTGCGTAGAGGATGTCGTGCACCAGTGTGGACTTACCCGATCCCGAGGGCCCCGTGATGGCCACAAGCTTACCCAGGGGAATTTTTAGGGTCACCCCTTTCAGGTTGTGTTCGCGCGCCCCCTTGACCACCAGCCACTTGCCGTTGCCCTTTCGGCGGGCTTTGGGTACTGCAATGTGCTTGCTACCGCGCAGGTACGCCCCGGTCAGGCTATTTGGATGAGCTAGGATATCCTCGAGCTTCCCCTCTGCCACCACCTCGCCCCCGTGCACCCCAGCCCCCGGCCCCATGTCCACAATCCAGTCGGCCTCGCGCATGGTCTCTTCGTCGTGTTCCACCACCAGCAAGGTGTTGCCCAGGTCGCGCAGCTTTTTGAGGGTGGTCAGGAGGCGCTGGTTGTCGCGGGGGTGCAAGCCAATGGAAGGCTCATCCAGCACGTACAGCACCCCAGTCAGGCCCGAGCCTACCTGGGTGGCCAGCCGGATGCGCTGGGCCTCGCCGCCCGAAAGGGTGTTGGCCGCACGGTCGAGGGTCAGGTAGTCCAGGCCCACATCCTCCAAAAAGCCCAGTCGGCTGTGGATCTCGCGCCAGATGGGTGCGGCTACCTGCATCTGAAACTCGTTCAAGTTGCGGTACTCGGCTGGCTCGGCCAGGCCCTCGAGGGGAATATGGAATGCCTGGAGCTGCGCCCCCACCTCGAGCAGATTGTTATGGGCCACGGCCTGAAAAAACTGCTTGGCCTCGCGCACCGGTAGGTTGGAGACCTCGGCGATGTTGAACGGCCCCACCCGCACCGAGAGCACCTCGCGCTTGTAGCGGGTGCCTCCGCAGGCCGGACAGGCCTTGAGGGTCATGTAGGCCTCGAGGGCCTCCCGCAAACTCTCTGACTCGGTCTCGCGGTATCGGTTTTCCAGCCAGGGAATCACCCCCTCGTAGCTGACCATAAAGCGCATAGTCTCCCGCCCGTTGCGCCGGAAGACCACCTCGAAAGGCTGTGGCAGGCCGTACAGCACCGCCCGCTGGGCCTCCGGCGCGAGCTGCCTGAACGGGGTCTTCATGTCGAAGCCAAGGTACTCCGAAAGCGCCCGCAGCCGATCCCACAGGTAGCCCTTGCCATTGTCACGACCTTTGCTCCAGGGGAGAATGGCCCCCTCCGCCAGCGACAGCTCGGGGTTGACTACCAGCTCCTCATCGAAAACCTGGTTGTAGCCCAGGCCGGAGCAGTCCGGGCAGGCCCCGTAGGGGGCATTGAAGGAAAAGATGCGGGGCTCCAACTCCTCGAGCACGCTCCCGTGCTCCGGGCAGGCAAACTTCTCCGAGAAAAGCTCCTCCTTGCCGCTGTCGGGGTACAGGACGCGCATTAGCCCTTCGCCGCGCAAGAGCGCCAGCTCCACCGACTCGGCAATGCGCGCACGCTCCTCCGGCTTCAAGACCACCCGATCCACCACCAGGTCAATGTCGTGCTTCTCGTATTTTTCCAGCTTGAGGCCCAGGGCCTCCTCGAGGGTATAGATGACCCCATCCACCCGCACGCGGGCATAGCCTTCTTTCTGGAGCTGCTGGAAATCCTTGCGGTACTCCCCCTTGCGCCCCCGCACCACCGGAGCCATCAGGATGGCCCTGGTGCCCTCGGGCTGCTTGAACAACCGATCGGTAATCTCCGAGGCCGACTGCCGCTCGATGGGCCGCCCACAGTGGGGGCAGTAGGCCGTGCCCACCCGCGCAAACAGGAGGCGCAAGTAGTCGTGCACCTCGGTGACCGTGCCCACCGTGGAGCGGGGGTTGTGCGAGGTAGTTTTCTGATCTATGGAGATGGCCGGCGAAAGCCCCTCGATGCTCTCCACATCGGGCTTTTCCATCACCCCCAAAAACTGCCGCGCATACGAAGACAAGGACTCCACATACCGCCGCTGCCCCTCGGCGTAAATGGTGTCGAAGGCCAGGGTGCTCTTGCCCGAGCCCGAGACCCCCGTAATGACGATGAACTGCCCGCGGGGCAGTTCAACGGTAATGTTCTTCAGGTTGTGCTCTTTGGCACCACGGACGATAATCTTGTCCATCCGCGGAGTATAACACCTGCGCTGGGGTTATGTAAATAACATACGCTACACCGCATAAATGGTGTATGATACGAAGTTTGGCCCCAAACCAAGAGAGCCCACCGGGCTTTATCGCACCACCAGGTCGGCCACCCAGACGATCTCGCAGGCCCCGTTGCCGGTGTCGTAGCGCACGGTGGAGGTGTTCCAGTAAAAGCCGTTGGGGCCGCTCACATTGACCAGAAAACCCTTGATGCGAACGATGTGGCCGGGCTTGAGGCGCTTCAGGCGTAGCTCAATGTTGGGGTTGCCTGGAATCAGGTGCATGTTAGCGCTGCTGAGAATCATCTCTTCCAGCGGGATGGGTGGCTCACGTAACCAGGTGTAAAAGTAGAAGCGATCCGACTGCCAGATGCGCAGCTTGCTGATCACCACAGTATCGGACATCCGCCCCCAGCCTAAAGCCAGGTCTACCGGCGAGATGGCTGAGGCAGCATCGTAACGGTAGAGACGCTTGGAAAGCACACGGGCCTCGAGCTCAAAATAGGCCACCGGCCTGAACCGAAAACCCGGCTTTTCCAGGCGCACCTCGCTTTCGGGGGTTAGCTGGGCCTGAAAAGGGGCATGGGGGGCCAGCACCCCCGGTGGGCGTGCTATGGGGCGGGCCTGCACCTCCCGGATGAACCAGAAGGTTCCGCCAACCAAGATCAGGAGCAACCAAACCAGCCGCACCTTTGCAGTGTAGCCAGGATGGAGCGGCAAGCTTGGTCAAAGGCCCGCTGCGAAGCCAATCACGACCCCCCACAAGCTATGGAGTCTCCCAAAGTTCGATGATTGTACCTCTGCGTTTAGTGCCCCAGGCGCAGGGAGCGCCATGAAAAGGTCGCTGTACACAAAATTTTTGGACTGTCGGCAGTGCCAGGGGTCAGATTTCGTCCTTGGCCAGGTCGTTGAAGCGCACGTGCTGGGCGTGGAATTGCAGCTCTACCGTGCCGGTGGGGCCGTTGCGCTGTTTGCCCACAATTATTTCTGCGATGCCCGCCTTCTCGGAGTGGGGGTTGTAGTAGTCATCGCGGTAGATAAACATCACCAGGTCGGCATCTTGCTCAATTGATCCCGATTCCCTCAGGTCGGAGAGCATGGGTCGCTTGTTGGGGCGCGACTCCACCGCCCGCGAAAGCTGCGAAAGCGCGATTACCGGGACATTCAGCTCGCGGGCCAGGCCCTTGAGGCCACGGGAAATCTGGGCGATCTCCTGCTGGCGGTTCTCGCCGCCGTTTTTGCTTCCTCCGGGGCCAGACATCAACTGCAAGTAGTCAATCACAATCAGGCTTAGCTTATGCTGGGTGTGCAGGCGACGGGCACGAGCCCTGAGTTCCATCAAGGTCATGTCGGAGGTGTCGTCAATCAGGATGGCGGCCTCGGAGATGCGGCCCGCCACATCTACTAAGCGGGAAAAGTCGCGGTCGGTGAGCTGTCCCTGGCGCAGCCGGTTCATGTCAATGCGGGCCTCGGAACAGAGCATCCGGGTAACCAGCTGCACCGCTGGCATCTCCAGCGAGAAGATGGCCACCCCGGCCCCCTCGCCCCGCAAGGCCACGTTTTGCGCGATGGTAAGAGCAAAGCTGGTCTTACCCATACTGGGTCGGGCGGCAATGATGTTGAGTGAGCCGCTGGTAAGACCGCCAATCATAGCATCGAGCTCGCGGAAGCCAGTCCTGACCCCATCAACCTGGCCCTTGTTCTCGTAGAGCAGCTGGATGTGCTCGAAGGTTTCATGAACAAGCTCCTTCATGCTCTGGAACTCAGACCTGGCCCCCTGGGTAGAGACCTCGAGCACCTTGCGCCCAGCCGTGTCGAGGATGTCCTCGAGGCTCCCTTCTTCGTCATAGGCCATCTTCATGGCCTCACCCGCAGCAGCTATCAGCTTGCGCAAGGTCCACTTCTCGGCCACAATGCGCCCGTAGTAGTCGGCATAAGCGGCCGTAGGGGTGTGTTCCGAAAGGCCCACCAGGTACGAAAGCCCCCCCACGTTCTCGAGTTCGCCGTTCTGGCGCAACTCCTCCGAGAGCGTTACCAGATCCACCGGGTCGCGCCGGGCCCGCAGCGCCACCATGGCTTCCCAAATTTTGCGATGGGCTTCTTTGTAAAAGGCATCGGCGGCCAGCAAGCCCTCGAGCCGATCCAAAACCTCGCTGTCCAGCAGCACCGAGCCCAGCACGCTGGCCTCGGCATCCAAGTTGTGGGGCGGAACACGGCCCTCGAGCGGTGTGGTTGCCATTGCAATTCTCCTAAAGCAAAACCCTATTCAGCGAGTTTCTACTCTATTCAATTCGCAGAGGTTTGGCAAAGGCTCCTTAACTAGGCCGATTACAAGGGCTTGGCTCCCCTGGAGTTCCTGGCTAAACTACAGGCGGAGTCGGTTCCCCAAGAGTCTCAGATGGGTTGACCGATTACACTTGCCAAGTCGGTCAAGCTCTGTTATATTCTTACCTGCTACCGGCGCATCGGTCCGCGATAGCTCAGCTGGTAGAGCGCTCGACTGTTAATCGAGTGGTCGCAGGTTCGAGCCCTGCTCGCGGAGCCAGAAAACCCAGGGAAACCTGGGTTTTTTTATTTTCGCACACACTCGGCCTCCCGCAGGCACAACCTCCCCCCGCCCAAACAGCAAAAGAGGGGGCATGGCCCCCTCTCGTTCAAGCCTCAGCGCCTATCGGCGCAACTCAAAGTAGGTCTCGGCCAGGGGAATGCCCGCGTAGGAGACCGTGGTCTTGTACTGGCCGGTGCCCCAGCTGGAGCCGGTCTTGAGGTTGAAGATGTAGTGCCCACTGTCGGGGTCGTAGCGCCAGGCCGTGGAACCGGCGCTGAAGTCATCCGAGGTGGTTTGTTCGTAGGTTTCGGTGGCAGCGCCCGTGTTGACGAGCTTCAGCCGCAGGCCAGCAGCCAGGTCGGTGGCGGGGGTGCCATCCGCGTAGCGGGGCGGATAGAACTTGTGGGGGATGGTGGAGCCGCGCTTGTGGGCGCTGTAAGGCGCGACCTCCCGCAGCGGCGGCAGGAACCCTACCCCACTGGTATTCAGGCCCACAAACACGTTAAACGAGACCGGCGCGCTGGTGTTGGGGCTGGGATAGGCCGAGGAGTCGGTGGCCGTGCAGCTTACGGTGGTCAGGCTTCCAATGGCTAGCGTGCTGCCGTCGGCCGGAGTGCACTGGATGCTTACCAGAGGCGAGACATTGTTCACGTCGGTGGCCGTAATGCCCAGCCCCGCAATGTCCAGCACCGCGCCGTGGATGTTGGCCGCAATCAGGTTGACCTGGCCGGTGGGCACCCCCGAGAACACCGGAGGGGTGGTGTCTTGTACATTCACCTTAAAGCTGCCGCTGGCCGAAAGCCCACTCGAGTCGGTTACGGAGCAGTTCACCGTGGTCTGGCCCAGCGGGAAGGTGCTGCCGCTGGCAGGGGTACAACTCACCACGCTGCTCAGGTCGCCATCCTGCTGGTCGGTGGCGGTAACGACATAGTTCACTACGGCCCCTGCACTGCTGGTGGCTTCGGCGGTGATGTCGGCGGGTAAGGTTAGCGATGGCGGGGTGTTGGGTGCGGCGCAGGCGCTGAAGGCCACGTGGATGGTGACATTACCACCCGAAGTATTCAAGGCCGCCGGCGCGCTGGTACTCACGTTGAAGGGCACAATGGTGAAACTGCTGGTTCCTGTACCGCCACCGCTGGTATTCCTCAGGGTAACCGTAACGGCCCTGGTAGTGGGCGAATCGGTCGCCGCTCGAGCGGGCACGTGGACGGTAACCGGAGCCGAGCCCGCCCAGGCCGTTCCGTTATATGTCCAGACCGTATTAACCTGGAAGCTCGCAGGGTTTGCCTGCCTCCCGGTAATCGTGTACGTGATGGTTACGGTCTCGTCGGGGAAGGTGGTGCAGTTCTGGCCGTTGAGGCTCACCGGCGTGGTGCTGGAGCCACCCAGGCTGGCGCTTGCCGCGAGGTCGGACAGGGGGCGCACCCCTGGGGCCCGTAGGGCAGGGGCCGGGGCGGGAATCCCTTCGGTAACAACGAGTTCGGTGGGGCCGGCCTCGAGGGCGGGTTGGCTATTGCAGGCGACCAAAATACCCACTGCGCCTACAAGGAGACCAAGGCGCTGGACTACCAACTTCCAATCCATACTATCCTCCTGAGGTATGTCCTCATTGGCATAAAAACACAGCGTGGTAAACCCGAGATTAACACGTTACTCACGTTACGCTTAAGATACGCACATCTGTTGCTGAGCAAAGGTTCGAAAATTTGCTCAAAACTCAAAACTATTAGTTATTTAGAATGTATTCAGTGTAACGCTACATCGTTAAGCCAAGACCGCTCTTTTGTAACAGAACAAGCGAAAAGTGCGCCTATGTAGCACTTCACTTGAAAGCCCCTTTGTGGGGGCATCTACTCAGCTACCGTGTAATTCTGGAGCAGTGCTCTACTGGTCACAAACGCCCAGCCTCGATGATGCTCGCCAAAAACTGCTGGGTGCGTTCGTGCTGGGGGTGGGTAAAAATCTGCTCGGGGGGGCCTTCCTCGTGCACCACCCCCCCGTACATGAAGCAGACCTTGCTGGCTACCTCCCTGGCAAAGCCCATCTCGTGGGTGGCCAGAATCATGGTCATGCCCTCTTTGGCCAGCTCGCGCAAGAGGTTCAGCACCTCCGAGACCAGCTCGGGGTCGAGGGCCGAGGTGATCTCGTCCAGCAGTAAAAGCATGGGTTCCATGGCCAGGGCCCGCACAATGGCAACGCGCTGCTGCTGTCCCCCGGAAAGCTGGTCGGGGTAGGCCTGGGCCTTGTGCTCGAGGCCAATCCGCTTCAACAGGGCCAGGGCTTTGGCCTGGGCTTCGGCCTCGGGCATCCGCAGCACCTGGGTGGGGGCCAGGGTGATGTTCTGCAGCACGGTCATGTGGGGGAACAGGTTGAAGCTTTGAAACACGATCCCCACATCGCGCCTAAGCGCGTTCAGGTCTACCCCAGGCCCGGTAATGCGGTCGCCGTGGAGGCGAATCTCGCCCTCTTGAATTTCCTCGAGGCCATTGATGCAGCGCAAGAGCGTAGACTTGCCGCAGCCCGAAGGCCCGATCAAGCAGACCACCTGGTGCTCCTCCACGCTCAGGTTAATGCCCCGCAGCACCTCGTTGGAGCCAAAGCGCTTGTGCACGTTGCGGATTTCCAAAAAGCTCATAGGTTTTCTCCCTGGGCCGGTAGACTACCCGGCTACGAACCCTGCCGGAAGCGGGCCCGGTCGCGCTCCACCAGCCGATCCACCAGGCGGGTCTGGGGGATGGTAATCAGGATAAAAAGAATGGCTACGGTGGTCACGGCGGACAGGTTGAAATCGTTGGAGGCGATGATGCGGGCCTGGTTGAAGGCATCAATCACCCCCACCACGTTCACCAGGGCGGTGTCTTTTTGCATCCCGATGAAGTTGTTGAGCAAGGGCGGGATGATGCGCCGCACCGCCTGGGGCACCACCACAAAACGCAGGGTCTGGCCATAGGAAAGGCCCAGGCTGCGGGCTGCGGCCCACTGGCTGGGGTGGATGCTCTCGAGGCCGGCCCGGTAGACCTCGGCCATGTAGGCCCCGTAGGTCAGGGTCAGGGCCAGCACCGCCAGGGCCTCTAAGGGCAGGTTGCGGAAAAAGCCGATGCCGGTCAGGGGCAGACCAAAGCCGATCAGATAGATCACGATGATGGAGGGCAGGCTCAGAAAGGCATCGGTATAGAAGGTGGCAATAAAGCGGATGGGCTGGGCCGGTTTGCCCGGCAGGAGCTTGGCGATGGCCACCACCAGGCCCCAGACCAGGGAAAGCACCCCGGCGAACAAGAAGATGAGCACGTTGACCCCAAAGGCCTGCAGGATGAGGCCAAAGGAGTTGCGGATGAGCTCGAGCTGAAAAAAAGTTCGCCCCACGGCCACGTTGTTGGCGATAAAAAACAACACCAACAGCAAAAACAACACCAGCGCCCCTGCATAGCCCAGGGTAAACCAGGCCCAGGTGTGGGCTTCCGCGCTGTGTACCCTGGCTAAAACCAGGTTTTCGCTCTGCAGGGCCCGCCGGGCCGCCCGGGCCTGCGCAAGGCTGCGGGTCGCCACCAGCAGCAGCCCCAGGGGCATTAGCGCAACCAGTACCAGCAAGGCATCGGCCCAAAGCGCCTGGAAGTTGTTGGCGGTCATGGTCTTTTTCACCGCCCACATTACCCAGCCCGTAGCCAGCAGCAACATAACAGCCAGGAACAGGGCCAGTAAGGCGAAACCAGAGCCGTCCCTGGGTGGGATGGGCTTGCGTCGCCGCACCTCTTTATGGTTCATCTCAGCCATGAATAAGTGATTTTACCCCCAAAAATTGAAAGCGCCTCCATACGCGCCCTGCTAGGAGATTCAAACACCCCTCAATCAAGGGGCACAATCAAAGATACTCCGAGGGCTTGCACCCCCGGAGTTCGCTTGTTCCGCACAGGAGCGTGCCGGTTTTGCCAGGCTCGGCTTTGTAGCTCTCGGACAACGAGAAGTTGTTTCCGAAAAACGCTCTAAACCAGCTCAACCACGGCCAGTTGCGTACCATCACCCCGGCGACGCTCGGCCAGCTTGAGCACGCGGGTATAGCCACCCGGACGGTCGGCATATTTGGGGGCAATTTCCTCGAAAAGCTTGTTTACCAGCTCGGGGTCGTGCAGGTCGCGCAACAGCAAGCGGCGCAGGTGGTTGCGCCGGGCGTAGGCCGCCAGCTCTTCCGGGGTAGCCATGCGCTCGCCTTCTTTGAGGGGGAGCTCCTGGCCGTTTTTATCCCTGCGCTTGGTAAAGCGAACACCTTCGGGCACGGTCAGGGTAGGCGCTTTCTTGGCGGTGGTAATCAGGCTATCCAGGTAGCCCGCAAGCTCCTTGGCTTTAGGAATGGTGGTTACGATTCGGCCATTCTCCGAAAGCAGCAGGCTTTTGGCAAGGTTGCGGAACAGGGCCACGCGGTGCGAGGAGTTCCGATTGAGTTTTCTTCCAGCTTTCTGGTGACGCATGAATCTCTCCTTAGGAGAGGTCTCAGGTCGTAGGTCTCAGGTCTATGGGTCTTGTTGAACCTGCGACTTTCGACTTGCGACCTGCGACCTCAGTCTTTCATTACCAGCCCGTGTTGGGCCAGGCAGTCTTTGATTTCCTGTAGGCTGCGGTCGCCAATGCCCGGAACTCGCTTGAGTTCCTTCTCTGATAGGGCCAGCAGACTTTCTACGCTCTCGATACCCTCTTCTTTGAGGTTGTGCAAAACGCGGGTGGTCAGGCCCAGGTCATCCAGGGTCAGACCAACCCCTTTGGCTGGTGCTGCTGCAGGGGGCGTAGGCGCAGGGGCCGCTGGCGTGGGCGCAGGGGTGCTCTTGGGCTCCACCCGCATGACCGGCGACTGGTCGAAGAAGCCCAGTTGCTCGCGCAGGATGGCTACCGCTTGTTGCAGCACGTCCATGGGCGAAACCGCACCATTGGTCCAGATACGCAGGGTTAGCTTGTCCAGGTCGGTACGCTGGCCCAGGCGGGTATCCTCGACCTGGTAGGCCACCCGGCGCACGGGCGAGTAGAGGGCATCTACCGGGATCGAGGAAATGCGGTCTTTGATACCGTGCTTTTCCGCCGGAACATAGCCCACACCTTCATCTACCCGAATTTCCATTACCAGCTTGCCCTTGTCTTCCAGGGTAGCGATGTACTGGTCGGGGTTGACAATTTCCGCATCGGGGGGGCACTCGAGGTCCCGGGCGTAAATCACCTTGGGACCGCTGGCGCGCAGGGTAAGGGTCTTGGGACCCGTACCGGGGTTGGCAAAGCGTACCACGAGCTCTTTGAGGTTGAGGATAAGCTGGATGGCATCTTCCTTTACCCCTGGAATGGTAGAGAACTCGTGCAGCACATCTTCGATGTAGACGCTAGTAACTGCTGTACCGGGAATCGAGGAGAGCAAAATTCGGCGCAAGGGGTTACCCAGGGTTACGCCGAAACCCCGCTCGAGGGGCTCGAGCACAAACTCACCGTAATTGCCGTCAATGCGGGCGTTAAAAACGGGGGCTTTGGTCTTGGTGGTTTCCAAAATTACCTCCTCCGGAGGTGCTAGTAGCTGATAGCTAATGGCTCTTAGCGGTTTTGCTATCGGCTATCGGCTATCGGCTATGAGCCACGGACTATCGGGAATAGAACTCGATCACAAGCTGCTCGTTCACCGGCAACGAGAGCATTTCCCGCTCTGGAACGCGCAAGAAGCGCCCGGTCATGGTGTCGGCGTTGAACTCCAGCCAGGGGAAGCTCTTGCGGTTCTTGAAGCGCTCAACGTTTTGCACGATGAAGTCAATCTTCTTGGCCTTCTCCGAGACCTTGATTTCGTCCCCCTGGCGCAAACGATAGCCGGGAATGTTCACCCGCTTGCCGTTGACCAAAATGTGCCCGTGCCGCACGAACTGCCGGGCTTGGCGGCGGGTAGAGGCGATGCCCATACGGAAAACCACGTTATCCAGACGGCTCTCGAGCAACTGCAGGAACACCGTACCGGTCACGCCCTTCTTGCGGCTGGCTTCCTCGAAGAGGTTGCGGAACTGGGTTTCCGACACATCGTAGATGAAGCGCAGCTTTTGCTTCTCGCGCAAGCGCACGGCAAAGTCGGAGGGGCGGCCCCGGCGCTTCTGGCCGTGCTGGCCCGGCGCATAGGGACGGCGATCCAGGTACTTTTGAACTTTTTCAGTCTCGGCTACGTTCACCCCAAGGTGACGTGCCACTTTTACGATTGGCCCTCTATAACGACCCATTCTCTTCTCCTCCATCGGCCAGAAAGGCTTTTCATAGCTTTCCCAACCGGGTTCCCAGGATCTGGGGGGTGAAGCAGGGAACCAAAGTTTCACCCCAGCAAACGAACTAAACGGTCTTACGGAACTTTTTACGAGGACGGCAGCCGTTGTGCGGCGTGGGGGTGTCGTCCACAATGGAGCGCACCTGAAGCCCGCTGGCTTGCAGTGCCCGGATGGCCTGTTCGCGGCCCGCGCCGGTTCCCCGCACCACCACCTCCACGCTGTTCATCCCAAAGCCCTGGGCTTTTTTGGCCGCATCCATGGCCGCTAGCTGGGCGGCATAGGGCGTGCCCTTGCGGCTGCCTTTATAGCCAATCACCCCACCTGACGACCAGGTAACGGGATGCCCATTGGTATCGGTGATGGTCACGATGGTGTTGTTGTAGGAGGCGTGAATATACGCCTTGCCCATCGTAACCTGACGTTTGACTTTTTTCTTGCGACTAGTTGCAGACTTTTTCTCGGCCATACTCTCCTCGCATTTGCCCCACGGTAAATTAGGGGTGGAGCCCTATCAGGAGTCTCAACTGGCGTGTACACAATGCGCGGTTGCGCATCTACGTTCCAGCTTTGTTCGGTAGTGTAAAAATCACTGGAGCCACTACCCAAGCCCCAGGAGCCCTTATTTGCGGGGCGCCTTCTTCTTGCCGGCCACAGTCTTGCGGGGACCTTTGCGGGTGCGGGCATTGGTGCGGGTACGCTGTCCACGTACGGGCAGCCCACGGCGGTGCCGCAGTCCGCGGTAGCAACCAATGTCCATCAAGCGCTTGATGTTGCTTGCCACTTCGGCGCGCAGTTCACCCTCGAGCTTGTAGGTGTTTTCCACAAACTCACGCAAACGGGCTACTTCGGCCTCGGTCAGGTCTTTGACACGGGTAGCCGGATTAACGTTGGTGGCAGCCAGAGCTTCTTTCGCGCGGGCGGGGCCCACCCCATACACGTAAGTCAGGGCAATGTCCACACGCTTATTCCGGGGGATTTCTACACCAGAAATACGAGCCATTCATTCACCTCCTTTCTACGGTCAACCTTGACGCTGCTTGTGGGTGGGGTCTTCGCAAATCACGTAGACGCGACCGTGCCGTTTGATGACCTTGCACTTGTCGCACATCTTCTTGACCGAGGTACGCACTTTCATGGTTTCTCCTTAAGAAAAAGGGATTTTGAGCCTTGTGTCAGACCAGGAACGCTCGCCAGATGGTCACCTTCTGTAAACTATCCGGCCCCGGCTGGGGTCGTAGGGGGTAATTTCAACCACCACCCGATCACCGGGCAGAATACGGATGTAGTTCATCCGCATCTTGCCAGAGATGTAGCAGAGGATTTCAGGACCGTTATCAAGCTGAACCCGGAAAGTAGTGTTGGGCAGAGCCTCACTAACGACTCCTTCGGCGCGAATTGTATCTTTTTCCTTGGCCAAGCATCTCCTCCTAGCGCGAATCCTGGCTACTGTTCCACCGGCACAGCTTTCTGGCTCCCCGTCAAGAGGCGAGGGCCAGAATCGGTAATCAGCACCGTGTTTTCGTAGTGGGCCGCCAGGTTGCCTTTACCAACCGTGGCCGTCCAACCATCCGCCAATATTACCATCTTGGCGGGGTATAAAGCAACCATTGGCTCAAGCGCCAGGGTCATGCCGGGGCGCAGCTTGGGACCCTTACCGGGTTCGCCATAGTTGGGCACCTGGGGGTCTTCGTGAAGCTCACGTCCCACGCCATGCCCCACCATCTCCCGAATGCACCAAAGCCCGTGCCGCCGTTCGACAAAATCCTGCACCGCTGACGCCACATCGCCAATGCGCTTGCCCGGTTGCAACAGTTCAAAACCCACCCAGAAGGCCTCTTCGGTAACGCGCATCAGGCGCTCGGCCTCGGGCGAGACCTTGCCGATGGCGTAGGTTCGGGCCATGTCGGTGGTATAGCCCTCGTAGGTAAAGAGAAAATCTATCTTCAAGAGTTCCCCTTCCCGCAAAGGGCGTTTGGAAGGAAAGCCATGCACCACCACATCGTCGATGGACATGCAGGTCGCGCTGGGGAAGGGCACCGTACCGCCCGCACGGTAACCGATCTGTGGCGCCTGACCACCCACCCTTTCAATCGCTCGAAGGATCATCTGGTCGAGCTCGAGGGTACTCACCCCAGGGCGGATATGGGGCTCCACCTCGGCAAAAATGGCGGTATGAAGCTGACCTGTTTTGGTCATCTTCTCAATTTCCCAGGGCGATTTTATGTGGATAGCCATATGAGATTCCCCAGCAAAACAGCCCTAAGGCTTAAGAGGCCCGAACGCCGAGCGCCTCCTGAATAGCCTGGTACACCTCGTCCACCCTGCCCAACCCGTTGATTTCCTTGAGATATCCGGTCTTTTGGTAGTAGTCCACCAGAGGCTGGGTTTTCTGGCGGTACTCCACCATGCGGGCCCGAATGGTGTTTTCGTTATCGTCCGAACGGCCCTCTTCCAGGGCCCGCCCCAAAAGCCTGCGAACCAGCTCTTCTTCCGGCGCCGTTACAAGCAGCACACCCAGGAGGCGAATCTTGCGTTCGGCCAGCAATCGGTCGAGGGCCTCAGCCTGAGCTAGGGTACGGGGAAACCCGTCAAAAATGACCCTGGGGTCAGACATTTCGGCCAGCTCTTCAGCAATCAGGCCCAGAATAATCTCGTCAGGCACTAGCTTTCCAGCCTCCATCAAAGGCTTGGCTTGCTGCCCCAGTTCGGTACCTCTGGCCACGTGACTACGGAGGATATCACCTGTAGATAGCTGGCGAAACCCCATCTCATTCGCCAAGCGCTTGGCCTGGGTACCCTTGCCCGCCCCCGGGGGGCCCAAAAAAATCACCGCCTCTGCCACCACCAACCTCCTTATCGCGGCTCACTATTGAAGACCGCTCTATACCGGATTCGACAGGATCATCTTCGGCTCACAGGCCAGCATCAGCGCGTGCGACCCCGCAGGCGCCCCTTGGACAAAAAGCCCTCGTAGTTGCGCATCTGCAGCTGAGCCTCGATCTGGCGCAAGGTATCTAAGGCCACGCCCACCACAATCAGCAAGCTGATGCCCGAAAAGTGGAAGGCCAGGGTGGTCACCCCCGTTACGCTTTGCATAATGGTGGGCAAAGCCGCCACAACGCCCAGGAAGATGGCGCCCCACAGGGTCAATCGGGAGACAATGTGCTCCAAGAACTTTACCGTGGGTTCGCCTGGGCGAATACCCGGAATAAACCCGCCATACTCGCGCAGGTTTTCCGAGATGCGGCGGGGGTCAAACTGCACCGCCGTGTACACGTAGGTAAAGCCAATAATCAGCAGCACCTCGATCAGCAAGCCAGGGAAGCGGTTGGGGGTAAAGAAATTGGCAATGGCCTGAGCCACCGTGGAATCGGGGAAGACCCCGGTAATAAAGAGCGGAAGCTGAAGCAACGCTGCCGCGAAAATAATGGGGATAACCCCAGCCGCGTTGAGCTTGATGGGGATATAGGTGGCCTGACCACCAAACATTTTCCGGCCCACCTGCTTGCGGGCATATTGTACCGGAATACGGCGTTCTGCCTGCTGGACAGCCGCCATTACACCGAAAGCCAGTACAATAAAGGCCAAAAAGATCAGTAGCGCAATCAGGTTAACCTCACCAGTACGCACCAGACCAAAGGTGCGGCCCAGTTGCGGCAACCAAGAGGCCACGATGCCCGCAAAAATCACCATACTGGTACCGTTACCGATACCATACTCGGTAATACGCTCGGCCATCCACAGCAGCAACGCGATGCCGGCAATCTGGGTAATTACCACCACAAAGTAGAAGAAGAAACCAGGCTCCCAGCCAGGCAGCAGGAAAGCCCCGTTGTTGGAGCCCAGGAATGCCGTGGCCAGAAATAAACCCTGCACCGCCCCCAGCGCAATACCCGCAATGCGGGTGTACTGGGTGATGATGCGGCGGCCTTCTTCGCCTTCTTTTTGCAGCTTTTCCAGGGACGGGATTACCGTTACTAGAAGCTGCATGATGATGGCAGCCGTGATGTAGGGCATTATGCCCAGGGCAAAAATCGAGAACTGCTCGAAGTTGCCGCCGGAGAACAGGTTGATGAGCCCCAGGGCACTGCCCGCCTGGGTTCCCAAAAACTCGCGGATTTTGCTGATGTCTACCCCAGGGGTAGGGATGAAGGTACCTAGCCGATACAACGCCAGCACCAAAAGCGTAAACAGGATGCGCTTACGCAGCTCAGGGATGATGATGGCGGAGCGGAAGGCCGCGAGCATCCTAGGCCCCCTCGATCACAATGGCTTCCCCACCCGCCGCTTTGAGCTTCTGGGCAGCAGCTTGGGAGAATTTGTGAGCGCGCACTTTTACTCCATTGGCGTCGCCCAAAGCCAGCACCTTGACCGGGTAACCAGGGCGTACCAGGCCGGCTTGCGCCAGCGCTTCCGGGCCAACTTCGCCGGAAGCAAAGTGCTTGGCGATTGCGCCAACATTGACCACCTGGTATTCAACCCGCTTAAGTTCGCCGTGGGAGTCGCTCTTCATGCCACGCTTGGGCAGGCGCATGATCAGGGTAGAGCGCCCGCCTTCAAAACGCGCCGGGTTTTTCAGGCCACCCGAACGGGATTTCTGGCCTTTGTGGCCCCGCCCAGCAGTCTTTCCATGACCGGAACCAGGGCCCCGACCTACGCGCTTGCGGCGCTTGTTGGCCCCTTGGTTGGGACGAATATCGGTAAGTTTCATTCCAGCACCTCCACCAGGTGAGCCACCTTGCGAATTTGGCCACGCACAGCAGGGTTATCCTGCACTTCGCGCACGCGGTTCATCTTGGTCAAACCCAGGATTTTGAGGGCTACTTTCTGGTCTTTAGGGTAGCCAATAGGGCTTTTGACCAAGCGCACCTTCAGGGTCGCCATTAGGCCACCTCCTCAGACTTGGCAGGGGTTTTGCGCAAACGTTTAACATCGTCCCAGGTTTGCAGCTGGCGCAGAGCCTCCATGGTGGCATAGGCAATGTTCACCGCGTTACGGGAACCCAGCTCCTTGGTCAGAATGTCGGTGATGCCAGCCAGCTCGAGGATCGCGCGGGGCACCTGACCCGCAATTACCCCGGTACCGGGGGCTGCCGGACGCAGCAAAATGGTGGAAGAACCCCAGGTCACGCTAATTTCGTGGGGGATGGTGCCATTGTGCAAAGGCACCTCGATCATGTCGCGCTTAGCGTAGTTGTTGGCCTTCTGTACAGCCATGGGCACTTCTTTGGCCTTGCCCAGGCCCAGGCCCACACGGCCCTGCCGGTCGCCTACGGCCACCAAAGCCCCAAAGCGGAAGCGGCGCCCCCCCTGGTAGGTTTTGGAGGTACGGCGCACGAAGATCATCTTTTCTTCAAAATCGGTTTCAGGCATATCTAACCTCGCTCGAGGCAGAAGGCTAAAAACTCCAGGCCCAGTTTTAGTGGGCTTTGGGTTTTCACCTTCGGCTTAGAACTCCAACCCACCCTCGCGGGCACCTTCAGCCAGGGCTTTTACGCGCCCGTGGTATTTGAACGCACCCCGGTCGAACACTACCTGAGAGATACCCTTGGCTTTTGCAGCCTCAGCAATGGCCTGGCCCACTTTTTTGGCCACTTCGGTCTTATTGCCCGAGAGCTTGAGGGACTTGCTCGAGGCCGCCACCAGGGTGTGTCCTTTGCTATCGTCAATGATTTGAGCGTAGATGTGCTGCAAGCTGCGGTGCACGCTCAAGCGCAAGCGGCCAGAGGCCTTTACGGCGTTGCGAACCCGGAACTTGCGGCGATCTTCGGTGGTCAAACGAGCCACAGATTCTCCTTCCTCTACTTGCCAGCAGTCTTGCCAGGCTTGGTCTTGATTACCTCATCCGCGTAACGAATACCCTTGGCGTGATAAGCATCGGGGGGACGCACAGCACGCACATTGGCGGCAACCTGTCCCACGAGCTGCTTGTCGATGCCAATGACCCGAATCTTGGTAGGCTCGGGCACTTCAAAGGTAATGCCAGCTGGGGGAGTAACGATGTCTTTGTGGCTGTGTCCCACGGTTAGCTCGAGGTTCTTGCCTTGCATGGCCGCACGGTAGCCGGTTCCGCTAATCAGCATCTCCTTCACGTACCCTGCCGAAACCCCCTGAACCGCGTTGGCAATGAGGGTACGGGTAAGGCCGTGCAGGCTTCTGTGGGTACGGCTGTCCGAAGGACGGCTAACGGTAATGGTTCCCCCTTCGTTTTTAACGATCAGGTCGGCATGCACAGGTACAGTCAGCTCGCCTTTGGAGCCCTTGACCTTTACATAGCCCGCGGCCACTTCCACCGTCACGCCCTTGGGTAAAGTGATGGGTTGTTTTCCGATGCGGCTCATTACCACACCTCACAAATCACTTCGCCGCCCACGCCCAGCTTACGGGCTTCACGGTCGGGCAATAGGCCTTTTGAAGTCGAGACAATCGCCAACCCCAGGCCGCGGCGCACGTTGGGCACGTTATCGGCAGTCACGTACACCCGGCGACCGGGACGGCTCACCCGGCGGATGTGCTTGATGACCTGCTCGCGGCGGGGACCATACTTGAGGGTCAGGCGCAGGAAAGGCTTACCCTCCACTTCGATACGTTCCATCCCTTTGAGAAAACCTTCCTTAACAAGGATGCTGGCAATCTGCTCCTTAAATTTGGAAGCAGGCACGTCCACGCTCTCCTTGTAGACCTGGACTCCATTTCGAATCCGGGTCAGCATATCGGCAATCGGATCACTAAGCATTACAGGATCTCCTTCTTCTTGGGTGGCTCCGCTTGGTCTGGAGGTTTGCAGAACCCGGTCTTGGCAAAGCAAGCCAACCTGTCAGTTCAGAACTTCCACAGAGGACACCCTGGATTGGCCTTGCGGTATCGGCGAAAACTCACCGACCTACAAAGCAATCTTTACCAGCTGGCTTTCTTTACACCAGGCAACTGGCCCTTGTGGGCCATTTCGCGGAACTGAAGACGCGAGAGGCCAAAGTAGCGCAAGTAAGCCTTGGAGCGCCCCGTAACCGCGCAGCGGTTCTTGTGGCGGGTAGGGCTGGCATCGCGGGGAAGTTCGGCCAGCGCTGCGTAATCGCCCGCAGCTTTGAGGGCCGCCCGCTTGGCTGCATACTTGGCAATGGTCTTCAGCTTGCGCTTCATCTTTTCGACTTGGGATTTCTTAGCCATAATTTCACCTCCTTTCCAAAACAGCGAACAACTCACGCATGATAGCAAAAAAGATGTGAGCTATTTACGGAACGGGAACCCGAGCAGCTCGAGCAGGGCTTTAGCTTCCTCGTCGGTTTTGGCCGTAGTGACCACCGCGATATCCATCCCGCGAACTGCATCCACCATGTCGTAGGTGATCTCGGGAAAAATGGCTTGCTCCCGCAGGCCCAGGTTGTAGTTACCTCGGCCATCGAAAGCACCGGGGTTAACCCCACGGAAGTCGCGGATGCGGGGCAGGGCAATGTGAACAAGCTTCTCGGCAAAAATCCACATGCGGTCACCACGCAGCGTAACCCGCAAGCCAATCGGCATGCCCTGGCGCAGCTTGAAGTTAGAGATGGATTTCTTTGCGCGGGTAATGGCGGGCTGCTGACCAGTGATGACGGCCAGTTCCTTGCCGGCTTTTTCCAGGATACGGCTGTCTTCCTTGGCTTCACCCAGACCCTGGTTAACCACGATTTTGACCAGGCGGGGCACCGCCATGACGTTATCGTAGCCAAAGCGCTTCATCAGTTCAGGGCGGATCTCTTCCAGGTAGCGTTTCTTGAGGGCAACTTCTAGTGGCATATACAACCCCCTTATTTGGTATCCAGCACGCCGTCGCACTTGGCGCAGGCGCGCACCTTGGTGCCGTCGGGCAGCACTTTCTTGCGGATACGGGTCGGCTTCTCGCAGCTTGGACAAATCGGCATGACCTTAGAGGCATGAATGGGCGCCTCGGTCTCGATAAAGCCCCCCTGGGGGTTGCGGGGGTTGGGTCGAACCGCACGTTTGATTATGTTCAGTCCTTCGACCACTACCAGCCCCTCTTTGGGCATGACAGCCTTGACTTTACCGGTTTCACCGCGAAGTCCTTCCTTACCGGAAAGAACCAGCACCGTGTCCCCTTTTTTGACGTGTATTTTCATTATTCCTCCGATTTTGCTTCAGGGTCGGGACTGCCAACGCCTTAAAGACCAAATGGCAAGTTTAGCAGAAATCGCCCCAAAAAGCATCCTGTGCAAAAAGCTTGCCCAGGCTATCTTCCCGGCAAGCTAGGCGCGGGACGAGAGGCCCAGGAAGCCTCTCGTGTATCGGAACAACTTGCCTACGGCAAGAACCCGCAAACCCATCTTATGGCTTAGAGCACCTCGGGGGCCAAAGAAACGATCTTCATGAACCCGCGCTCGCGCAGCTCGCGGGCCACTGGCCCGAACACACGGGTTCCCCGCGGCTCGTTCTGGGGGTTGATAATGACCGCGGCGTTGGTATCGAAGCGAATGGAAGAGCCATCCTGCCGGCGAATTTCTTTGGCCGTCCGAACCACCACTGCCTTGACCACATCGCCTTCTTTGACCATGCCCCGGGGGATGGCTTCTTTGACCGAAGCCACAATCACATCTCCCACACTGGCATACTTACGGTAATGACCGCCCAACACCCGGATGCAGGCAATCTTGCGGGCACCGGTATTATCGGCGACTTCCAGCACGGTTTCTTGCTGAATCATGCTAGGCCCTCCTGTTTATTTGCAGCACCGAAGGGAATCACGCGTTACCCCGCTGTTTGCGTAAGAGGTAACGCTCAACCAGGTCCATGCGACCCTCCTCGATGCGTCCAATCACCACAAACTTCTTGTTTTTGGAGATAGGGGTGGCTTCCCGAATCTCAACCACATCACCCAGCTTGTACTGGTCGTTTTCGTCATGGGCAAGGTACTTTTTGGACTGTTTAATGACCTTGCCATACAGCGGGTGCTGCATCTGGCGCTCGACCAAAACCGCAACGGTCTTCTGCGCCTTATCGCTCACCACCACGCCAGTAAGAACTTTTTTAGGCATTACGAACTCCTTTCTTTAGGCCTTATTAGCGCGGGGCGTTTGGGCCTCGAGCCCTTTGGTTTTCTCGCTCAGCACAGTCATCATCCGAGCAATTTCGCGCTTTGCCTCGGAAACCCGATGGTTTTTGTCAAGCTGTCCGATGCTGGCCTGGAAACGCAATTCCATCAGCTCTTTCTTGGTGTCCTGAATCCGCTTTTGCAGTTCGGCCAACGAAAGTTTGCGCAGCTCACTGGGCTTCGTCATAGGCATCGCGTCTCACCACCTTGGTCTGAACAGGCAGCTTGTGGCCGGCCAGGCGCAAAGCTTCACGGGCTTGCTCTTCGGTCACACCAGATACCTCGAACATGACCCGGCCCGGCTTTACTACCGCCACATACCCTTCTACGTTCCCTTTACCTTTACCCATCCGCACTTCCAACGGCTTCTTGGTATAAGGCTTATCGGGGAAGATGCGGATGAAAATTTTGCCACCACGGCGGAAATGGCGCACCATAGCCACACGGGCCGCCTCGATCTGCTGGCTGGTAACCCACGAGGGCTCCATCGCCACCAAACCCCACTCGCCAAAGGCTACGTAATCGCCCCCCTTGGCGGTACCCCGCATACGGCCCCGGTGGGCCTTGCGATACTTCATGCGCTTGGGCATCAACATGCTTTATTCGCCCCCTTCTTTCCCCGTCACGCCAGCCTTGCGAACGGCAGAGCGGCGGCGGGGTTTGCCATCCTGGTCACGCTTTGGCGCCGCTGGACGGGCCGCAGGTGCGGCACCCGGCACCACTTTCTTGCCACCGATCACCTCGCCCATAAAGACGTAGGCCTTGACCCCAAGCGAGCCATAGGTGGTCTCGGCTCGAGCCGTTCCATAGTCGATATTGGCCCGCAGGGTGTGCAGGGGAACCCGGCCGTCAGCCGCCCATTCGACGCGGGCCTGCTCGGCCCCTCCGATCCGGCCCGAAACCACAATTTTGGCCCCCTGGGCACCCGATTCGCGCACCCGCTGCACCGCCTGCTTGATGCTACGGCGCACAGCAAAACGCCGCTCGATCTGCTCGGCCACGCGCTGGGCCACCAAAGGCGCAGAAAGGTTGGGGTTGCCCACCTCCTGCACATTGAGCGCCACGGTCTTACCAGGGAACTTGGCCTGTAAGGTCTCGCGCAGGCGCTTGATGGTCTCGCCCCCGCGCCCAATGACCACACCCGGCTTGGCCGCATAGACCATAACGGTAACATTGTCGGCGGCGCGCTCGATATCAATGCGGGCCAGGCCAGCCTGGCGCAGTTCTTTTTCGATCAGCTGGCGAATCAGACGGTCTTCCTGCAGGACTTTGGCGTAGGCCTTTTTGCTTGCGTACCAGCGGGACTCAAAATCGCGGGTGATACCCAGGCGCAGACCTACGGGATTGATCTTGTTACCCATTTTTATCCCCCACGATGATGGTGATATGACTGGTGCGCTTCTTGATCATATTGGCGCTACCACGGGCTCGAGGCAGCATCCGCTTGATGGCCGGGCCTTCGTCCACATAGGCCGCTTTGACATAAATCTGGTCTTCGATCATGTTTTTGCGGTCGTCGTTCATGCCGTTGGCTGCAGCGGACTCGAGCACCTTAGCCACCACTTCCGAAGCGCGGTGGGGGGTGTACTTGAGGATAGCCCGGGCTTCCTCGAGCTTCTTACCCCGAATCAGATCCACCACCAGGCGCACCTTTTGAGGCGACATGCGGACATAGCGGGCCGTGGCCTGGGCATAGGTGTGGGCGGTTTCACCCTTGAGAACCTCGCCCCGCTTACGCAGCGGCAGCTTGGCATAGCGCTGTAAGCCCGCCGAGCCGGGGTGGTGAGCATCGCGCAGGTCTTTGCGAATATCGCTGCGCTCGCCTTTCTTGAGACGTTTTCTGGCTTCCATCATCTACCCCTTACTTCTTAGCGGTCTTGGCCTCTTTGCTGTGGCCGCGGTAGGTACGAGTGGGCGAAAACTCACCCAGCTTGTGCCCAACCATCTGTTCGGTTACATAAACCGGCACATGCTGCTTGCCGTTGTAGACCGCCAGGGTATGACCAATCATCTCTGGAACAATGGTGCTCCGACGGCTCCAGGTCTTAATCACCCGCTTTTCGCCTTTGGCGTTCATCGCCTCGACTTTTTCCAGCAGGTGGCTTTCCACAAAAACTCCTTTTTTCAAGCTACGTGGCATAGTTCACCTCTACTTACGACGAGACACGATGAGTGCGCTCGAGGGCTTCTTCTTCTTGCGGGTCTTGAGACCTTTGGACTGCTGGCCCCAGGGCGAGACTGGCGGACGGCCACGCGGTGCCCGGCCCTCACCACCACCGTGCGGGTGGTCTACCGGGTTCATGGCCGTACCGCGCACGTGGCCCTTACGGCCCAGGTGGCGCGTGCGGCCCGCCTTGCCAAGCACGATGTTCTTGTGATCGGCATTGGAAACCACCCCGATGGTGGCATAGCATTCACCGTGCACTTTACGCAGCTCGCCAGAGGGCAGACGCAAAATTACGTAATCGCCTTCACGGCCCTGCACCTGTACGCTGGTGCCGGCGCTGCGGGCCATCTTGGCGCCCTTACCGGGCTCGAGCTCCACCGCATGAATCACCGTACCGACCGGGATAAAGCGCAGCGGCAGGGCATTGCCCACCGCGATGGCAGCTTCGGGGCCACTGGTTACCACGCTGTCGACCTTCAGGGCATCGGGGGCCAGGATGTAGCGCTTTTCACCGTCGCGGTAAAACAACAGGGCGATACGGGCCGTGCGGTTGGGGTCGTACTCAATAGCTGCAACCCGTGCAGGAATGCCCGCCTTGTCCCTCCGACGGAAGTCGATGATGCGGTAAAGCTGCTTGTGACCACCGGAAATAAAGCGGCTGGTGGTGCGGCCTTGGTTGTTGCGCCCCCCGGTTTTCTTCATCGGGGCAGTGAGGCTCTTCTCCGGACGTTTTTTGGTCAGGTCAGAGAAGTCCGCCACCGTCATAAAGCGGCGCGATGGGGTGTAGGGTCTGAATTTCTTTACTGCCATTTTTCTCTTCCTCTCACTTGATACGGGCTAACCGAGTCGCCCTGATGCCAAGTGGATTTTTGCCCCTTCATCGTTAAGCGCCGTGAGATACGCTTGTACGCTCGGTCTCGAGGCGGTTCGGAGGGCAAAGGGCGGGGTGGCCATACTGCTTCTGCCATATTCCCCAAAACCCCAGTCCTCCTAGATAAAAGCCCCCAATCGGAACCAACCGATTTAGATCAGTCCTTCCAGAGCTTCAATCTTCTGTCCAGCGGCCACCGTCACGATGGCCTTTTTGCGGTCGGGGCGCTTACCCATAAAGCGGCCCAGGCGCTTGTGCTTGCCCAGGACATTCTGGGTATTGACCCGCACCACCTTAACCTTGAAGGCGGCCTCAACTGCGTTGGCAATCTCGGTCTTGTTGGCCTTGGGATGTACCCAGAAGGTATAAACCCCATCGGCAAAACGGCCATACGCCTTCTCCGACAAAACGGGTTGGATGATGACATCGTGGGGCGTTTTCATCAGGCTTCACCCCCTTCACTCAGGCCCAGCCTGGCTTGCACGCCCGCCCAGGCCGATGCCTCCATAACCAGGGCTTCCTGGCGCATGATGTCGTACACGTTAAGGCCTTCGGGGGCCAACACCCGCACCTTGGGCAGGTTGCGGGCCGCGCGCACCACCTTCTCGTCGCTGGTTACCAGCAAGATGGAAGGGCCCTCGAGGTTGTGGGCTTTGAGCCAGGCCACAAACTCCTTGGTCTTGCCATTTACACCCTTGAAATCTTCCACCAGAAAGAACTTGCCTTCCTTGGCGCGGTCGGCCAGGGCCATGGACAGGCCCAGCTTACGCACTTTTTTGGGCAGGGTGTAGCTGTAGTCACGGGGTTGCGGCCCAAAGACCGTGCCGCCACCGACAAAGATGGGGGCGCCGTAGTCACCGTGCCGGGCTCGGCCGGTGTGCTTTTGCGCGTACATCTTCTTGGTGGTGAAGTTCACCATACCGCGGGTCTTGGTAGCTGCCGTACCCCGGCGGCGCGAAGCTAGCTGCCAGCGCACCACCTCGTAGAGCACATGGCCCTTCACCTTTTCGGGAAGCGCCGCCTCCACGGTTTTGTTGCTTCCGAGTACCGGAAGGTTATACATCACTTACCTCCCTTGTTGCCCTTAACAGCAGGCACCTTGCTGGTCTGGCGCACCACCACCAGACTGCCGTTGGCTCCCGGCACCGAACCCTTGACCAGAATCAGGTTCTCACTCTCGAGCACGTCCACCACCTCGAGGCCCTGAATCGTCACGCGTTCATTGCCCCAACGCCCGGCCATCTTCTTGCCCTTGAAAACCCGGCCCGGGGTCTTGCGGTTACCAATCGAACCACCGTGGCGGTGAATCTTGTGGGCGCCGTGAGAATCGTTGCCACCGGCAAAATTCCACTTCTTCATCACGCCCGTGAATCCGTGACCCTTGGAAGTACCGGTCACGTCCACCACTTCACCGGCATTGAAAATGCCGACCGTTACAGTGTCGCCCTCGGGGTTGAAGCCCCGCAACTCGCGCAGGTACTTCACAGGCTCCACACCAGCCCTGGCAAAGTGACCCTTGGCAGGCTTGTTGACCCGCTGCGGCTTCTGGCTTTGAAAGCCAAGCTGCACTGCTTCGTAACCGTCTTTATCGGCAGTTTTGCGCTGCACCACCGGGCAGGGGCCGGCCAAAATCACCGTCACGGGCACAGCCTTATCGCCCTTCCAAATCTGGGTCATGCCCACTTTGGTTCCAAGGATGCCCTTCATTAGCGGCCTCCTAGCATCTTGAGTTCAATCTCGACGCCGGTCGGCAGGTCGAGGTTGCGCAACCCCTCAATGGTCTTGGGGGTGGGGTCGGAAATGTCCACCAGTCGGTTGTGGGTGCGCAGTTCAAAGTGTTCCCGGCTGTCTTTGTGCTTGAAAGGGCCCCGCAACACAGTGAAGCGGCGGATACGGGTCGGCAGCGGCACCGGGCCGGAAACCTGCGCACCGCTACGGCGGGCCGTCTCCACAATTTTGGCCGCCGAAGCGTCCAAGCTCTTGTGGTCGAAGCCCCGAAGTTTGATACGAATCTTTGGCATTCAGGGCCTCCCTTACTCGATAATCTTAGCCACCACACCAGCGCCCACAGTGCGACCGCCTTCACGGATGGCGAAGCGCAGACCTTCCTCCATGGCGATGGGCTTGATCAGCTCCACCGTAAAGGTGACGTTGTCACCCGGCATCACCATCTCTACCCCTTTGGGCAGCTCCACCACCCCGGTCACATCGGTGGTGCGGAAGTAGAACTGCGGACGGTAGTTGTTGAAGAAGCCGGTGTGACGTCCACCCTCTTCCTTCTTCAGGATGTACACCGAGGCCTCGAACTTGGTGTGCGGCGTGACGCTGCCGGGCTTGGCCAGCACCTGGCCCCGCTCCACGTCTTCACGGCTCACCCCGCGCAGCAGCAGGCCCACGTTGTCCCCGGCAATCCCTTCGGTCAGGGTCTTGCGGTGCATCTCCACCCCGGTCACCACCGTCTTCTGGGTATCCCGCAGACCCACAATCTCCACTTCCTCACCGGTCTTGATGCGGCCCCGCTCAATACGGCCCGTGGCCACCGTACCGCGACCGGTAATGGTAAAGACGTCTTCCACCGGCATCAGGAAGGGCTTGTCCACATCCCGCTGGGGGGTGGGAATGTAGCTGTCGATGGCATCCAAGAGCTCCCAGATGCGGTCGACCCACTCGTTCTCGCCCCGCTGGGTCTTGGGGTTGGCCATCATATGCTCCAGCGCCTTCAGGCCCGAGCCGCGGATGATGGGGGTATCGTCACCCGGGAACTCGTACTGGTTCAGGAGGTCACGGATCTCCATCTCCACCAGATCCAAGAGTTCGGGGTCGTCCACCATGTCGATCTTGTTCAGGAAGACGATGATGTAAGGCACCCCCACCTGACGCGAGAGCAGGATGTGTTCGCGGGTCTGGGGCATGGGGCCGTCGGTTCCCGAGACCACCAGGATGGC